>NZ_CBYB010000045.1 GCF_000577275.2 Rhizobium favelukesii | reverse complement strand
AAGTTATTGAAAGATCGCCCGTAATTCACTCCTCGTCTTGATCGGGAGATTGGCATGAGATTTGACTGTCTTACTTCGCACCCGTGAAGCTGACGAGTCGGTTGGACAGAAGGAGAAAATAGAGTGCAGCGAGATTACATTCCAGATCATGTTCCGTCCGCGTTGGTGAGGGACTTCAGTCTGTTCACATCGCCCGGCATGGCACCAACAGCGAATGGAGACCCTCACGCAGCTGTTGCTCGCGTCCATGGAGAGCCCCACATTTTCTATTCCCCCTATAACCCGCGGGATGGACGGGGTACCTGGGTAATCACTCGCGCGCGCGACCAGCGCAAGGTGCTAGAGGATATCGAAACCTTTTCCAGCCATCGCAGCATCTTCTCCTCCGCACTCGGCGAAGACTGGCCGATGATCCCGCTCGAGCTCCAGCCACCCGACCATGGTATCTTTCGTGCACTCCTAGATCCGCTGTTCACCCCTAGGCGAGTGATGGCATTGGAGCGGAATGTCCGTAAGCAAGCGAGTGCGCTGATCAATTTGGCGATGAGCGCACGCGCGGTTCGTCGGGCCGCGACAAACGCATGTTTGTGCAGTGCTTTGGATTGTGCGTACCGGCTCGCCCTGGCGTGACCTGCCGGAAGTGTTCGGCGAGTGGAACAGCGTCTACCGGTGTTTCAGCCGCTGGAGCGAGAAGGGCATCTGGTGGCGCATGTTCGACGCGTTAACGGACGATCCAGACTTCGAATTCCTAATCGTTGATTCCACCATCATCCATGTCAATCGGGACGCCACCGGCACAAACAAGGGGCTGAAGATCAAGCCCTTGATAGGCTGGATGCCGCTTTTCGGGGTCGTTGCCGATGGCACCCGGTGAGGTGCGAAAGCCGCCGTTCCAGTTGGTGGAGCGATCATCCGTATAAATGCAATTGGAAGTGAAACCCGTTGAGGAGGAGTGAAACAAATGAGTAATCGTTTACTTTCTATGCTCGTAGCATCCGCGGCGCTGGGATTCGCCATAAGTCCGGCCGAATCAAAGACCGTCATCCAGGTCATGCATCAGGGCGATCCCGATACGGTTTCGGCCTGTGGCGCGGTGGCCAAACGCTTCGAAGAGGCTAATCCGGACGTGGATATCGAACTGATCTACGCGCCGCACGACGCCTATAACGAGAAGTTCAGCGCCGCCGTCATGTCCAAGCAGATGCCTGACATCGTGGAGCTCGACGCGCCGTTTCTCGCAAACTACGTCTGGTCCGGCTACCTGCAGAAAATCAAACCTTTGATCGATCCGGGTGTCCTCGACGACATGACAGACTCCAACATCGCCCAGGGCACCTATCCCGTCGACGAGGAGCTCTATGCGCTCGGCCTGACGGACTCCTCGGTCGTCCTTTACGGCAACAAAAAGTATCTCGAAGCGATTGGCGCCCGGATTCCCAAATCCGTCGATGACGCATGGACGCGAGAGGAGTTCGAAGGCTACCTCGAAAAGCTTTCGAACCTCGAAGACGTCAAATGGCCGATCGACACGTTTCGCGGCTACGGCATCAAGACCGAATGGATCACTTATGCCTATAGCCCGATCCTACAATCGCCAGGCTGCGACCTGATCGACCGGAAGACCTGGAAATCCGTGGGAACGCTCGACAGCGAACCTTGCGTCGATGCGCTGAGGTTGATGCAGACTTGGGTCAAGAACGGCTGGGTCGTGCCGCAATCCTCCGGTACCAACCAGTTCTACGCCGAAGGACATCCGGCTGCTCTCGCGCTCGGCGGCCATTGGGTCTACGCGGAAGCCGCCGCCTCGATGAAGGATGACATTGTCGTCATGCCGCTGCCCAAATTCGGACCGAAGGGCGCAAGTCCGAACGGCACTTGGATCTGGGCCATCACCACGGCCTCCCAGCAGGTGTCAAAGACGGCGATCGCCAGGCCGCCGCATCCGGCCTATCCGATGATCACCTCCACCTTCATGCAGGCAGTCGACGAGATCTTCAATGGCGGCGACGTCAAGACGGCGCTGACGGCCGCGGCCGAGAACATCGACGAGGACGTCGAAGACAACGACGGCTACCCACCGTTCGACGAACAGCAATGAAGGTTGATCAATGACACGTCATGCAAAACCCGCTTCGCTTCCCGATGACGACATCGAGACGCTGAGCGCCGTCCTTCCTGCTGGTGCCACGCTGCATGCGTTGCTGAAGGCCGTCCATGCGGGAATCCCGCCGAGTTAAGTATACAAGCTGATTCTGACAAAGTTGAAGATTGGTCCGATCGCTGACGACAAGACCGGTGAAGGTGTCGATGGAATTGCCCGCGCAGCTCCATCGCGATCTCACCGCCTATGCCGAGGTGCTGGTTCGCCTGATCGCGGCTGTGCTGGAGCGCTTCATTGCCTCGGATCGGGGGTTCGCGAAGGCACGCCGCATCTCGATCTAAATTCTTCCAGAACGTGTATGCTTATGGGATCAATCGTCGACGACGGGTTCCGGCAGCCTCTCTTTCACAACCAAGACGAACCGTTACTCTCCGTGTTGCGCGCTTCCAGTAGGAGGGATCAGCTGAGACAAGGCCCGAGCGTTGGGGAAGACTTTCCTCTAACGGGCGACGGCAGTCATTGACTTTTCCGGCCATTGGCCGTACATAAAAGCCAAGGAGAATGATGATGGCCCAAACTACAAACCCGCTGCGCGGCCGGGTCCGTGGCGAGCGTCTAGAGACGCGCGTTACGGCCGACCAGAAAAATCTTATTGAGCGCGCAGCGGCCCTTCAGGGCCGGACGGTGACCGATTTCGTATTGTTCAGCGTCCAGGAGGCCGCCCACCGGGCGATCGAGGAGCATCAACGTCTGGACCTGTCGGTCCGTGACAGCAAGACCTTCATCGAGGCGTTGCTCAATCCGCAACCGGTAAACGCCCGTCTGCACGACACCGTGCGCCGCTATCGCCAGGCGACTGGCGTCTGACGGGTGGGGGTCGAAGAAACACTGCGGGTAGAAATTCTCGGCTCGCAGCACGACAGGTCCGCATTCGACAGCGGCGTAGAGCCGCTCGATCGGTATTTCCGCGTTCAGGCAGGTCAGGACGCGCGCAAGAACATGGCGGCTCCCTTCGTGCTGGTTCTGGCGGATGGGACGGTGGCTGGCTACTACACCCTTTCATCGATGGCAGTGAATCTCGGGGACCTGCCGGAAAAGATAGTTAGGAAACTTCCGCGCTATCCGCTACTTCCGGCAACCCTTCTCGGCCGCCTCGCGGTCGATCGGCACCATCAAGGCAAGGGGTTTGGCCGGTTTCTGCTTGCGGACGCCCTTTTTCGGGCGGTCAAAAGCGAGATCGCCTCCTTCGCTGTGATCGTTGACGCCAAGGATGACATTGCGCGCCGATTCTACGAGCGCGAAAGCTTTTTGCCGTTTCCCGACCAGCCGATGAAGCTGTTTCGGCCGATGGTGGATATCGAACTGCTCTTCAAATAAGAAAGAAAGCGCGAGGAAGGATGGCATTCTGGAAAGGTCGTGGGGCGGCGAAGGAAAACATCAGACTTCTTGAGGCGGCCAAGACCTGGCGGCGCTGTGCCAACGGGTGCCTAAGTGCGTGATCTGTCACCCGCGAAGCTGGTAGAGCCCACGACCGAGTCTCGTCACGACGTGTCTGTCGCGCAAGCCTCGGCGTCTAGAGTTTCGATCCGGTGGTCCAGACGGTCATCAACCGCAACCAGACTTTCGAGCAGACGGAGACCGCCGTCCAGCAATTGCGAAAAGGCCGGCATCGGCAGCATCAACTTCGACCTGATCTATGGCTTGCCGTATCAGGCTGTCGTATCCTGTATCGATACCGCGCAGACTGCCGTCCGGTTGCGACCCCTACGGCTATGCAAGTGTGTCGAAAATGAAGCCGTCCCCGGAGCCTATGCGCAACGGATTGCTTCGGGCATCCTGGCCACCGTGAAGAGGTATTGCTTGACCGGCAGGATCGATTTCGGGAGGCTCTGATAGAGCGGCTGATGTGTGATTTCGCCGTCGACCTCAATCGTCTTGGTGAGCGTTTTGGCCATGAAGCCCCAATGCGCGCTTCGCCGACTGCGCGCCGGCTGCCCCCTCTGTCCGATATCGTTGAGTTTGCTGCCGGTGAGCATAAAGCAGCAGCAGCGACGACCTCGAAGAAAGGCGCCGGCGTCTCGTAATCGCTCGACGTCTTAGCGGTGGGAATATATCAATCCATAGCTCGGCGGCACCGTGGTACCGGCGGCAAGCTCGTTGGGAAGACACACGGAGACGAACTCGTCGTCAGCAAGATTGCTTCCGGTGACCGCCTTGGCATTAAGGCTCGTGGGTTTTGAGTTTTCACCTTTGGCCTTTTCGATCGTCCAGTAGGATTTGGGCATGCGGTTGACCGAGAGAATGCTTTCCCGAAATTTGAATGCGTGAATGATTTCAGTTCTCCGCGGCTGGTCCGATGAGCATCGGGATAGCCGGCTTGGCTAGTGCCTGCCCCTGTGTGAATTCACGTCACGGCCGGGTGGATCGTTGGCGCGCGAAACCGCATGACGCTTACCTTCTTGTATTCCGTACCGCAACATTTTGTCGGATAGCACTTAACGTGCCAAAGAAAATAGGTCTCAATTATACCAACGTGAGCGGTTTG
>NZ_CBYB010000044.1 GCF_000577275.2 Rhizobium favelukesii | reverse complement strand
TTACAACGTGGTGAGCCGCCAGCCTCTGTGTCCGATCTCTGACATTTTGTTATGAACACGACACCATCCTCGCGTGACATCCGTCGTCGCCTCGGCCGCGGCGCTTCGTCGTGGGTGAAGTCGCGATTGGAGCGCCGGGGCAGTCGCGTCGCCGGCAGTTCGATTAGGCTCGACAAGTGAGCGGTAATAGTGTGGCCAAGCTCCTTCAAGCCAGCAAGCGCGCAGCGCACTGGCTCGCAGTCGTAAAGCCTTTTTCGGCTTACATTATGCGTCTGGATCCGGCAAAAGATTGCGACAATGCCGATATTCGGCAAGTCACGGCGGAGGGCTGACGCCCATATCTATGCCCAAGACCCTCGACCTAATGGGCGGCCGCGGCCCGTGCACTCCAACCGCCGGGTGAACTGCGATCGGCCTGGTCCGAGTCGCAGATCGGATCGATCGCCGCGACCGGACCGCGCATTTCGAGGCGATCGACCGCGCTGCCGCGATATTGAAGCCCGCTGTGCAACGGTGCGCATGACCAAGTTCCCCAAGTCTCGGTATGTCCCGTTGCAAACGCGCTTGATCCGTTCGGGCATCAGAGATCCAAATAAGCTTTATATTTCCTTCGTTCGTCCGATTGACTTGACACGGCGCTGCAGAAAGCAAGTTGAGCCGCTGTTCGGAAGATCGAACAGGTAAGAAGTAGTCCTGGTGGGCAGCGTCAAGAAGGCGCCGAATTGGCGCTGATTTGCACCGCCCACAACCTCACCCAACTCGCCCGCGGCATTAGCCGGCTATTGTTAGCCGATACCATGTCCCGGAGCTGTCGGGGTTGGACCTTGCCGGTGGATGGCACAGCATTTGCCTGTGGAATGCGGTGGAAAGTCACCAAGTGGCTAGTGTCGTCATAGGCGTGACCAACGTCGCCGAGGCATTGACCTTATAGTCGGCGAGTATTTCGTCGGATGGAATGACCTAGATCGGAAAAGTGAAAAGAGCAAGCTACGAGCGTATGGATAGTCAACCACGTTAGAGAGGAATGGATGTCTGAAGTTCTCGGGTCTACCGATCCAATCCAGTGGAGCAAAGCGCATCTCACGGAACTCGGGGTCGCCCAACAGGCTTCGTTGGCGGGGCGCGTTGCTTGCGGCTGGCGAGAGGTAGTTCCATGAAAATGCCGCTCGCGCTTCTTGCTGGCGGAGAGCCGGAATGACCGGCTGGCTGGTAGACATTGCCAAACGCTTTGGACTCCCGCAACCGCTCGAGCGGCTGGATAGAGAATACAACCTTGACTTCCCGGCGCAGGACTCCTGCTGTCCGGCGGTCGTCAAAGTCATGCGGCGGGAATTGGTTCCGTTGCAAACTCTTCAGTAGTGCACCGATATTTCAGGACCGATTATTTGACGACGCCGCTTGTTCGCCTGGCAGTACTCACGGCCATTCTGCCCTTGATGCCAGCGTGTGTAGCCGTTGGTCCCGACTATCAAATGCCTGTAGTGTTGACGCCGTCCAAATGGAACAGCAAGGTCAGCGCCGCAACACCGCGTCTCGGCGATTGGTGGAAGAATCTCGACGATCCTGTACTCAATCAGTTGATCGCAGATGGCATTGCAATAAGTCCCAATGTTGCAACCGCAAAGGCGAGGGTGCGGAAAGCCAGGGCCAATTATGCGTCCGCAGGCGGCATCTTTTATCCATCGCTCGACGGTAGTGGGAGCTATACGCGCTCCGGTGCGTCGAGCGGGTCGAACCTCGTCTTCAAGGCTCAGTGGGAACTCGATCTGTTCGGCGCCAATCGTCGAGGCGCGGAGGCCGCTTACTACAGTATGGAAGCGGCCAGTGAGCAGCTTCGCGGGGCACTCGTCACATTTATAGGCGATATTGCGACGAATTATGCGCAAGTGCGTGGTGTGCAGGCGAACATCGCAATAGCGAAGCGCAGCGCGGCATCGCAACGCCAGACCGTCGAGCTAACACGCGCTCAACTGGAAGCTGGTCACGTATCGCAGGTCGATCTGCTCAGGGCAGAAACGCAAGCCGCATCCACGGAAGCTCGGATACCCAGCCAGCGCATCACCTATGCGAAATATCTCAACACCCTTTCTGTTTTGACTGGCCGTTCCTCGTCCGCTCTTTCGGCCATGCTCGACAAAACCCGCCCCATTCCTTCCGTGCCGCGCAGGATCTCCGTCGGATTGCCCGCCGGCGTACTAGCGAATAGGCCAGATATTCGTGCGGCCGAACGTGAATACGCGAGTTCGACAGCAGGCGTCGGACAGAAGCAAGCCGCTCTTTATCCCAGCATTTCGTTGAGTGGTAATATCAATGCGGACGGCACAGACTTCGGCGATCTGGCTCTGCGATCAACGATCGGGTGGAGTTTCGGTCCAAGTCTCAGCGTACCGATTTTTCAAGGCGGCAAGCTGAATGCCGCTGTCGATGTGGCCAGGGCCACACGCGACCAGTCATTCATCGCCTATCGCAAGGCAGTATTGACGGCGCTGAGCGAAGTTGAAGACACAAGCGTATCGCTCAACCAGAACCGTCTGCGTGTGGCGCAGCTGCGGAAGATCATGAGCAACAGCTGGAAAATCAACGAACTAACGCTGAGTCAATACAAAGCTGGCAAGAAGAGCTTTATCGACGTGCTGACCGCGCAGCGTGACCTCTTTGACGCGGAGACCAGCCTTGCTGAGGCCAGAACGGATCTTGTGACCAATTACGTCGCCTTGCACAAAGCGCTTGGAGGCGGCTGGAATGGCCGCGACGATGTCAGCGAACCGGAAGTCATTGACAGTTACACAGGACCGCATTTCGTCAGGCCAACCATACCGGCCTCGCCGGCATCAGAACAGAGGCCGCTATGAAACCCAGATCGAAACGACGTTTCCGCTGGCGTCTTTGGTTCGCGGTTGTGGCGGCATTGCTGATCATGGCCTCTGTCGCAGTCCGTCACTGGACGAAGGGAGCGCCGCTTCCGGGCACGACGACCATCCGGCGTGGCGACATAGAAAGCTCGGTTCTTGCTACCGGAACCTTGAGACCGAAAAGCCTCGTCGCCATCGGCGCGCAGGCGACAGGCCGCATCCTGTCACTCAATGTGAAGCCAGGACACCAGGTTAAGGCTGGTGATGTCATTGCGCTCATCGACTCGACCAACCAGCAGAATAAGCTCAACAAAGCCCAGGCGACCTTGCTGCAAAATCAGGCTACTCGCGATCAGAATATCGCGGATCTGGAACTAGCGCGGCAGGACCTTGCCCGCTATCAAATGATGACTGATAAGAACGCTGTCGCCAGATCCGAGTATGACAAGGCTGTCGCCACGCTGAAGGCGAAGGAAGCGCAGCTTGCCAACAGCGAAGCGGTCATCGCTGCTTCCAAAATCGATGTGCAAATTGCCGAGACCGACCTCGGCTATACGCGTATCACCGCTCCCATCGATGGGACCATTCTCGCCACGGTGGTCCAGGAAGGCCAGACCGTCAATGCGGAACAAAGCGCGCCGACGATCGCAATTCTGGGTCAGGTGGACATGATGACCGTCGAGGCGGCTATCTCCGAAGCTGACATTACGCAGGTTCACGAAGGCCTGCCGCTTTATTTCACCATTTCCGATCAGAATTCAAAGCGTTACGAAGCGAAGCTGGAAAAGATCGAGCCCGCGCCGGGCTCCATCGTCAACGATAAGAGCTTCAGTTCGAGCAGCAGCAGCGCATCTTCATCGAACGGGGAGACGGCTTCGGCTATTTACTACAAGGGCATATTCAGCGTGCCTAACCCGGACGGGCTGCTCAGAACCTATATGACGACTGAAATTCACATTCTGCTTGCCCAGGCTAGGAATGTGCTTCTGGCTCCTGTGTCGGCACAGCGGATGTCGGATGACCCAAACAAGGCGACCTTTCGCGTTGTTACGAGTAGCGGCACTATCGAAGAGCGAACCGTTGAGACTGGCATCACAGACAAGATCAATGTGGAAATTCGTTTGGGCTTGAAGGAAGGCGACAAAGTTGTCACCGACAATCAAACACCCGTTCCAACCTCTGCCGGAACGTGACATGAGCGAAGCGGCCCTGATATCGCTCAAAAGCGTCACCCGACGGTATCCCTCGGGTGACGACGTGACCACAGTCCTGCATCATATCGACCTCACCGTTCATCGCGGAGAGATGGTGGCCATTATCGGCGCTTCCGGGTCGGGCAAGTCTACGCTGATGAACATTCTCGGATGTCTCGACCGGCCTTCCGAGGGAGAATATCAGATCTCGGGACGTCCGACCTCGGAACTTGAGGCCGATGAACTGGCGGAACTGCGGCGTGAACATTTCGGCTTCATTTTCCAGCGCTATCATCTGCTGAACGAACTCGACGCAGTCGGCAACGTCGAAATCCCGGCGATCTATGCCGGACGAAGCCGCGACGAGCGGCGCGAAAAGGCCGAAGCAATTCTGCAGCGCCTTGGGATGGGAGAGCGCACGCATCATCGACCAAACCAGCTTTCAGGCGGTCAGCAGCAGCGTGTTTCCATTGCGCGCGCGCTGATCAATGACGCCGATGTCATACTTGCCGACGAACCGACCGGCGCACTGGACAGCCATAGCGGGGAAGAGGTCCTCGGGATACTTCAGCAACTGAACCGCGATGGCCGGACGATCATCATCGTTACCCATGACCGCTATGTGGCGGCGCGCGCGCAGCGGATTATAGAGATCAGAGATGGTGAAATTATCGCTGATACGCGGAACGACGCTGCCGCAGGTGCGCGCGCAAGCAATGATCTCCCGATAGATAGAAAGCCAGAAAAGCCTAAATTGTTCAACGGAATGCGAGATCGCTTCAATGAGGCCTTTGCGATGGCGTTGCGATCCTTGAATGCGCATCGTATGCGGACATTCCTCACCATGCTGGGTATCATTATCGGGACGGGATCGGTGGTCTGCGTGGTAGCACTCGGCCAGGGTTCGCAGAAACGGATTCTCGATCAGATCAGCGATCTTGGTACCAACTCACTCTATATCAGTCCCGGCCGCAGTTTCGGTGACCTGAAGGCCGAACAGATCACCACG
>NZ_CBYB010000043.1 GCF_000577275.2 Rhizobium favelukesii | reverse complement strand
TTTTGCCCTGCTTGAGGAAGCCCGTCTCGTCGATGACCAGGACCGCATCATCCGTGGCGAGGTTTTCTACGACATACTCTCGCACGATGTCGCGAAGTGCGTCCGCGTCCCAGCGCCCGCGCCCCAGAATGGCTTGTTGCCGCCACGGGCCGGGATCACCGGCCGCCTCAGCGCGCATCCAACCTGTCTTACGCCGCTCGTCGCCCAGCAAGCCGTCCAGGAAAAGGTTCGCAGATGCTGCAACTCGCTCCTGCGTAAACAGTCCGCGCATGCGAGCATTCACGTCGCGCAACGATGATGCCCAAAGTTCAAGCGTCGTCTCGATTGATGCACCTGCCATCCATGACCTCCGAATCATGGAGACCCATAGATTCAGACCATAGATAAATATGCAACTGTAATGCTAGCACCGCCGTTCTGGTTTTGGTTCCGGCGTTCGGACGCCCTACGCGACAGGTCAGCGATCAGCATTGCCTGCAGCTGTTCCGCTGTGCCGGGCGCGGGCCGACCGGCGATCCATGTCGATCCGCTTGGCGACAGCGTCGTTAAGTCGTAATAGGTGGGGCAATCGGTAGCAGCTTGCAGATCGGCTCGACCCCGAGCACCCAACGGTGTTCACGAACCGTCGATACGCAGTTCACCTCTCAGGCAATGAGTTGCCGAGTTCCTACGAATGGGAATATTGCTGAAAAGTAGCAGACCGTTGGTGGACAAGGATACGCTCGGAGCTATAGGTCCGATTGGCGGGCCAAACTCGCTGCAGAATTAAAGAGGAAAGTCATGCCTACAGGTACCGTGAAATTTTTTAATGAAGACAAGGGATTTGGCTTCATTACGCCCGAGAATGGCGGAGCGGATGTGTTCGTCCATGTGTCTGCCCTGCAACGAGGCGATTCGCTCCGAGAAGGCGAAAAGGTCAGCTACGAGCTGGGCCAAGATCGGAAGACCGGGAAGTCGAAGGCCGAAAACGTAAGCGTGCTCTGACCCCATGAGCGAGAGGATTGGCCGCGGATTTTTCAGTTTCCGAGCGTAGGCAGGCTAGTCAAATTCCAATAGCCTTGGCGGGATTAGAACCGTCGGCCCGTCGTTACCTCCTTACCTGAAATCCCGAGTCTTCACCTTGATCGCGTCGAGATGCAGCTAGGGATCCACGATACCCCTCGGCCACGGCCCTTCTGCAATCCACGCGGATCGGGCGCCGGCGATCCATAATGAAACTCATCGCCTCGCCCATGCGGCAACGGAAACGCCGCGTCACGCTGACGCTTGCCAGTTTCCCTGACAGGTTGGACAGCAGATGAGCGTTCGCGCAGCGTCAATGCAGCAACCAAGAAGAGGGCAGCCGTACGACGCGATGGCGCAGGAAAGCCAAAAACGAACGTGGACGACCGCGGATGGGGCTCGCTTCGCGGCATCGACTCCAGCAAACCTGTGCCCTTTGTCGAGGACACGGGCGAGCTGCTATGAACAACGAAATCTCCCACCTGACCGCGAGCGCCGCGGCGCTGCTCGCTGAACAACCTGGACTTCGCCGGCCGAAATCGCACGCCTTCTGCTGATGCGATGCGTGCCGAGACCCCTTCCTCATGAGTACGAACCGTGGCGATTCAGGGTGCTCGGCGCAATCATTCCAGATCTCGATGGTTTCGTCGCTATGGAACGGAGGAACCTGCCTCCACCCGCAATTCCGATCCTGTCGCTGCATCTGCGACCGGCTCTGCTGGCCGGAGTAGGCGTCGTCGAGCGGGCCGGACCGGAGACGCTCGAAATGCTGCGCGGCCAAATGACGGGTGTCAACAAAGTGCCTTTCAGCAGCGCTACCGATGAGATCATGAACCATACATGCCGTTCGGTGGCGTCGTCGCAGTTGCAGTTAATTAGAGAATCCTGCCCCGCGGATTCTCATCTGCCAAATCCGGCTGAAACAACCGCATTCTCACGTTTAATTGCTAAGTGACAGCCGCGATTCCCGGCACGTATCATGTCAAATCCACCAGTTGGAAAAATGAACCAAAATGTATTCTAACATATATTTTGGTATAGTTTCAGCTCTTTGAGAAAAATTAATGTCTTATCGTATTTTTATATAATATAAACAGTATATATTCTCAAATATATCTTCTGCTCATATTGTCTTAAAACAAGTACTAGTAGAGCTTCGTTTTACGTCATTCGCTGCCGCAGCGCCTGCCGGTCACCTTCCGCCCTTCCATCGCTTAGAGAGTGAAGTGCCACCATGTCCAAACAACCCTTGCCGACGCTGCCGATGTGGCGCGTCGATCATATCGAGCCCTCGCCCGAGATGTTGGCGCTACGCGCCAACGGTCCGATCCACCGCGTGCGCTTCCCATCCGGGCACGAAGGCTGGTGGGTGACAGGCTACGACGAGGCCAAGGCGGCGCTGTCCGACCCCGCGTTCCGGCCCGCGGGAATGCCGCCGGCGGCATTTACCCCGGATTCGGTGATTCTCGGTTCGCCGGGGTGGCTAGTCTCGCACGAAGGGGACGAGCATGCCCGGTTACGCACGATCGTGGCGCCGGCCTTCAGCAACCCCAGGGTGAAGCTGCTCGCGCAGCAGGTCGAGGCGATCGCCGCCCAGTTGTTCGAGACGCTGGCGGCTCAGCCCCAGCCTGCCGACCTGCGGCGCCACCTCACCTTTCCGCTTCCGGCAATGATCATCAGCGCGCTGCTGGGTGTGCTCTACGAGGATCACGCCTTTTTCGCCGGGCTGTCCGACGAGGTGATGACACACCAGCATGAAAGCGGCCCGCGCAACGCGTCGCGCCTGGCCTGGGAAGAACTGCTCGCCTACATTCGCAGCAAGATGCGCGACAAGCGCCAGGATCCGGGCGACAACCTGCTGACGGATCTGCTCGCGGCGGTCGACCAGGGCAAGGCGACCGAGGAAGAGGCGATCGGCCTGGCGGCGGGCATGCTGGTGGCGGGGCACGAGAGCACCGTCGCGCAGATCGAATTCGGCCTGCTGGCCATGTTCCGCTATCCGCAACAGCGCGAACGCCTAGTCGGCGATCCATCCCTGGTGGACAAGGCGGTGGAGGAAATCCTCCGCATGTACCCGCCGGGCGCGGGCTGGGACGGCATCATGCGCTATCCGCGGACCGACGTGACCATCGCGGGCGTGCATATTCCCGCGGAGAGCAAGGTGCTGATCGGCCTACCGGCGACGTCGTTCGATCCGCGCCATTTCGACGACCCGGAAATCTTTGACATCGGACGCGACGAAAAACCGCACCTGGCGTTCTCCTCCGGGCCGCACTACTGCATCGGCGTGGCGCTGGCCAGGCTGGAACTCAAGGTGGTTTTCGGTTCGATCTTCCAGCGCTTTCCCGCGCTGCGCTTGGCCGTGGCGCCCGAAGAACTGAAGTTGCGCAAGGAGATCATCACTGGCGGGTTCGAAGGGTTCCCGGTGCTCTGGTGATGCGCGGAAGTCGCCGGGAATCGCGATCTTCTCCGCAATTTGCCGGCGCGCGTGGCGCGCGCTGGTCAGATCAACCAGCCAACAGGTAACCAAGATGGACGTGCAAGAAGCCACGGCAGCATGCCGAGACGCCTTCGCCGAACTGGCGTCGCCAGCGTGCATCCACGACCCGTATCCGTTTATGCGGTGGTTGCGCGAGCACGATCCGGTGCATCGCGCCGCGTCGGGCCTCTTTCTGTTGAGCCGCCACGCCGACATCCACTGGGCGCTCAAGGCCACGGGCGATGCATTTCGGGGACCGGCGCCGGGCGAACTGTCCCGCTATTTCCCGCGTGCGGCGACCAGCCTGTCGCTCAATCTGCTAGCGTCCACGCTAGCGATGAAGGAACCACCGACGCATACGCGTCTGCGCCGGCTGATCTCGCGCGATTTCACCATGCGCCAGATCGACAACCTGCGGCCGAGCATCGCGCGCATCGTCGCAGCGCGCCTGGACGGGATGGCGCCCGCGCTGGAGCGCGGGGAGGCGGTGGACCTGCATCGGGAATTCGCGCTGGCCTTGCCCATGCTGGTCTTCGCCGAACTGTTCGGCATGCCCCAGGACGACATGTTCGGGCTCGCCGCCGGCATCGGCGCCATTCTGGAAGGCTTGAGCCCGCACGCCAGCGATCCCCAGCTCGCCGCAGCGGACGCGGTTAGCGCCGGGGTACAGGCCTACTTCAGCGACCTCATACAGCGCAAGCGCACCGATCCCCACCACGACATCGTGTCGATGCTGGTCGGCGCACACGACGACGATGCCGACACCCTGTCGGATGCGGAGTTGATCAGCATGCTGTGGGGCATGCTGCTGGGCGGCTTCGCCACCACTGCTGCGACCATCGACCATGCGGTCCTGGCGATGCTGGCGTATCCCGAACAGCGGCACTGGCTGCAGGGAGACACCGTGGGGGTGGAGGCATTCGTCGAAGAAGTCCTGCGCTGCGACGCGCCCGCCATGTTCAGCTCCATTCCGCGTATCGCCCAGCGCGACATCGAACTGGGCGGCGTGGTGATCCCGAAGAACGCGGACGTGCGCGTGCTGATCGGGGCCGGCAATCGCGACCCGGACGCCTTCGCCGATCCCGACCGCTTCGATCCCGCGCGGTTCTACGGCACCAGTCCTGGCATGTCGACCGACGGGAAGATCCTGCTGAGCTTCGGCCATGGCATCCACTTCTGCCTCGGTGCGCAACTGGCCCGGGTGCAGTTGGCCGAGAGCCTGCCGCGGATCCAGGCGCGCTTCCCCACGCTGGCATTGGCCGAGCAGCCGACCCGGGAGCCCTCCGCATTCCTTAGGACGTTCCGCGCGCTGCCGGTGCGGCTGCATGTGCAGGGGGGGGCTGAGATGCGCGTCGTGGTCGACGAGGATCTGTGCGGAACCACCGGGCAGTGCGTGCTGACGCTGCCGGGCACCTTTCGCCAGCGCGAAGCAGACGGCGTGGCCGAAGTGTGCGTGTCGACGGTCCCGCAGGCGATGCACGCCGCCGTGCGGCTCGCGGCCAGCCAGTGCCCGGTCGCCGCCATTCGGGTCATCGAAAGCGACGCTGGCGACGACGAGCGCGCCAGCGCCGACCTTGCGCCTTCTCCGGCGGAGGCAGAGCGGCATGCCGCGAAAGACCAAAGCAATCCAGGAGGGCACGATGGGACGGTTTGAAGGTAAGGTGGCCGTGGTGACCGGCGCGGGCGCCGGCATCGGCAAGGCATGCGCCCTCGCCATCGCGCGCGAGGGCGGCAGAGTGGTGGTGGCCGACATTGATGGCTCGGCGGCCATCGCCTGCACCGCGCAGATCGCGGCCGAAGCAGGCCACGCGCTGGCAGTGGCCATGGACATCGCCGATGCGCAGGCGGTGGCAGCGCTGTTCGAGACGGCGGAGCGGCACTTCGGTGGGGTCGACCTGCTGGTGAACAACGCGAGCGCCATGCACCTGACCCCGCGCGACCGCGCGATCCTCGACCTGGACCTGGCGGTCTGGGATCAGACCATGGCGACCAATCTGCGCGGCACGCTGCTCTGCTGCCGGCAGGCCATCCCACGGATGATCGCCCGCGGCAGTGGCGCGATCGTCAACATGTCGTCGTGCCAGGGGCTCAGCGGTGACACCGCGCTGACGTCCTACGCCGCGTCGAAGGCGGCGATGAACATGCTGTCGGCCTCGCTCGCCACCCAGTACGGTCATGCGCAGATCCGCTGCAACGCGGTTGCGCCGGGTCTCATCATGACCGAGCGTCTCCTCGCTAAGCTGGACGAGTGCATGCAACGGCATCTTAGCCGGCACCAGCTCCTGCCGCGCGTCGGCCGCCCCGAGGACGTGGCCGCGCTGGTGGCGTTCCTGCTCTCCGACGATGCTGCGTTCATCACCGGCCAGGTCGTGTGCATCGACGGCGGCATGCTGGCGCATGTGCCGACGTACGCCGACGGTGGCAACAGCCGCGCCGCGAGGCCTGCCGGCGACACCCCCGAAGCGGCCGCGGCGCCGCGCTGCAGATGGAGCTGATGGACATGCTGCTCAACCCGCTGAACCGTCGGCACCGGCTGCGACACGACATCCCCGTCGTGCCCGGCGCTTTCCCCCTGGTCGGGCATCTTCCCGCCATCGTCTGCGACCTGCCGCGCCTGCTGCGGCGTGCGGAAAGTACGCTGGGCAGCCACTTCTGGCTGGATTTCGGCCCTGCCGGACACCTGATGACCTGCGTGGATCCGGATGCGTTCGCGCTGCTCCGGCACAAGGACGTGTCCTCGGCGCTGATCGAAGAGATCGCGCCCGAATTGCTTGGCGGAACACTGGTCGCCCAGGACGGCGGCGCGCACCGGCAGGCGCGCGATGCGATCAAGGCGGCGTTCGTGCCCAAGGGGCTGACCCAGGCCGGCATCGGCGACCTGTTCGCGCCCGTCATCTGGGCGCGGGTGCAGGCGTGGCGTGACCGCGGCGACGTAACTATCCTGCGCGAAACCGGTGACCTGATGCTCAAGCTCATCTTCAGCCTCATGGGAATCCCAGCGCAGGACCTGCCGGGATGGCATCGCAAGTACCGGCAACTGCTGCAGTTGATCGTCGCGCCCCTGGTCGACCTGCCCGGACTGCCCTTGCGGCGCGGCCGCGCCGCCCGCGACTGGATCGACGCACAGTTGCGCCAGTTCGTCCGCGACGCGCGCGCGCATGCCGCGCGCACCGGGTTGATCAACGACATGGTGAGCGCCTTCGATCGCAGCGACGATGCGCTCTCCGATGACGTCCTGGTCGCCAATATCCGCTTGCTGCTGCTTGGCGGTCACGAGACCACCGCCTCGACGATGGCCTGGATGGTGATCGAGCTGGCGCGGCAGCCTGTGCTGTGGGACGCCCTGGTCGAAGAGGCGCAACGCGTGGGCGCGGTGCCGACCCGGCACGCGGACCTTGCGCAGTGTCCAGTCGCCGAGGCGCTGTTCCGCGAGACGCTGCGCCTGCATCCGGCGGTCACGCTCCTGCCGCGTCGCGCGCTGCAGGAATTGCAACTCGGCCAACGGCGCATTCCCGCAGGCACCCATCTGTGCATCCCGCTGCTGCATTTCTCGACCTCGGCGCTGCTGCACGAGGCGCCTGATCAGTTCCGCCTGGCGCGGTGGCTGCAACGCACGGAGCCGATCCGGCCGGTGGACATGTTGCAGTTCGGTACCGGCCCACACGTCTGCATCGGCTACCACCTGGTGTGGCTGGAAATGGTGCAGTTCTGCATCGCCTTGGCGCTGACCATGCACAAGGCCGGGGTGCGGCCGCGGTTGCTGAGCGACGTCGAAAAAGGCCGGCGCTATTACCCGACCGGACATCCGTCCATGAAAGTCCGCATCGGATTCTCATGAGCTGGCATCGCATGCCCCGTGTGGCGAGGCAGCGGCGCCGGCGACGCGCGGCATTGCTGCACTCGGTGCGCGCGCTCGGTGCGACGCCGGCAACACCGCGGCGGCTCGCCGCTCGCCCTGGCCATCTCCTATCAGGTACAAGGACATGAACAACATGCAGACCGGTTCCAAGCTACACGACGACCGACCTGGCGTTTCCGCGCTCGGCGGATTGGGCGCGCAGGCGCGCGCCGCATCCGGCAGGTTGCTGCCGGAGATCTGGATGCAGGACGGCGCAAAGCGAGTCGAACAGGCGCTGGCGCGTCTTCTCTGCGCCGAAGACGACGGTGAGACCGAGCTGATGGCGGCGATGCGCTACGCCACCTTGAATGGCGGGAAGCGCACCCGAACCTTGCTCTGTCTGGCTGCCGGCGCACTGGCCGACACGCCGGCGCACATACTCGACGACGTCGGCGCCGCCATCGAGATGATGCACGCCTGTACCCTGGTCCACGACGACCTGCCCGCGATGGACGACGACGTGCTTCGCCGCGGCCTTCCGACCGTGCACGTCAAGTTCGGCGAAGCCACTGCGATCCTGGTCGGCGATGCGCTGCAGGCGCACGCCTTCCTGACTCTGGCGAGCCTGGATGCGCCGGGCGACAACCGTATCGCGCTCGTGCGCGAACTGGCGCACGCGGTGTCCGCCGAGGGTGCCGCAGGCGGGCAGGCCATGGATCTGTCGCTGGTCGGAAAGTACGTCGAGCTGGACAGGATCGTGGCTATGCACCGGATGAAGACCGGTGCGCTAGTGCGCGCGTCCGTTCGCATGGGCGCGCTATGCGCCATCGCGGAGGATGCCGCGCACGCTGCGCTGTACTGTGCGCTCGATCGCTACAGCGCCTGTTTTGGCCTGGCGTTGCAGGCGGTCGACGACATTCTCGACGCGACAGCGGATACCGCGACGCTGGGCAAGACCCCCGGCAAGGACGCGGCGGCGCAGAAGCCGACCTGCGCGTCGATCATGGGCCTGCAGTCAGCGCGCCAGTTCGCGCTCGATCTGTTGCGCGACGCCGAGGAGGCCATCGCCCCGCTGGGGCCGCGTGCGGAACCGTTGGCGCAGATGCTGCAGCGGGCCAACCCGTATCTGTTCAAGCACGCGCCATGCGCATGAGCGCGCCCGTCAGCATGGAGTCGCCCGGCAGCGGTGCATGCTGCACTGTATCCGACTCCGCGGCGACATGCGCGGCGTCTGCCCGATCCTGGTTCTCGTCAACCGCCTGCAGAAGGAGCATCCCGCGTGAATGCGCTGTCCGAACAGATCCTTTCCGAATTGCGCCACCTGCTGAGGGAGATGAGCGACGGCGGCAGCGTCGGTCCGTCCGTCTATGACACGGCGCGAGCTCTGCAGTTCCACGGCAACGTCACCGGGCGGCAGGACGCATACGCGTGGCTCATCGCGCAGCAACAAGCCGATGGCGGATGGGGAAGCGCGGACTTCCCGCTGTTCCGCCATGCACCCACGTGGGCGGCGTTGCTGGCATTGCAGCGTGCCGATCCTCTTCCCGGCGCTGTCGACGCAGTCCAGGCTGCAACCCTGTTCCTCGAGCGCCAGCCCGATCCCTACGCGCATGCGGTGCCGGAAGACGCGCCGATCGGCGTGGAGCTGATCCTGCCGCAGTTGTGCGGCGAGGCCGCATCCTTGCTGGGCGGCGTGGCGTTTCCGCGCCACCCGGCGCTCCTGCCGCTGCGGCAAGCGTGCCTAGTCAAGCTGGGGGCGGCGGCGACGTTGCTGAGCGGCCATCCGTTGCTGCACTCCTGGGAAGCCTGGGGGACGTCGCCGACCACCGCATGCCCGGATGACGACGGCAGCATCGGCATCAGTCCGGCGGCCACCGCCGCGTGGCGTGCGCACGCCGTGACACAGGGGAGCACGCCGCAAGTCGGGCGCGCCGACGCGTATCTGCAGGCGGCATCGCGGGCGACGCGCAGCGGCATCGAAGGTGTCGTTCCCAACGTCTGGCCGATCAATGTGTTTGAGCCATGCTGGTCGCTGTACACCCTCCATCTGGCCGGGCTGTTCGCGCATCCCGCGCTCGCCCAGGCGGTGCGCGTGATCGTCGCGCAGCTCGACGCCCGCCTGGGCGTGTGCGGTCTGGGGCCGGCCTTGCACTTCGCGGCCGATGCGGACGACACCGCCGTTGCGTTGTGCGTGCTGCGCCTTTCAGGCCGCGACCCGGCGGTCGATGCGTTGCGCCATTTCGAAATCGGCGAGTTGTTCGTCACCTTCCCGGGCGAGCGCAATGCCTCGGTGTCGACCAACATCCATGCCCTGCATGCGTTGCGACTGTTGGGAAAGCGCGCCGCCGGCACCAGCGCCTACGTCGAGGCCAATCGCAACTCGCACGGTCTATGGGACAACGAAAAATGGCACGTTTCGTGGCTGTATCCCACCGCGCATGCGGTCGCTGCGCTGGCGCAAGGCAAGCCCCAGTGGCGCGACGAGCGCGCGCTCGCGGCGCTGCTGCAGGCGCAGCGCGACGACGGCGGCTGGGGCGCCGGTCGCGCGTCCACATTCGAGGAAATCGCCTATGCGCTGTTCGCGTTGCACGTGATGGACGGGAGCGAAGAGCCGACAGGTCGCCGGCGCATCGCGCAGGCGGTGGCGCGTGCGCTGGAGTGGATGCTCGCCCGCCATGCGGCGCATGCATTGCCGCAGACGCCGCTGTGGATCGGCAAGGAACTGTATTGCCCCACCCGGGTCGTGCGCGTGGCCGAACTTGCCGGGTTGTGGCTGGCGCTTCGTTGGGGGCGGCGCGTCCTGGACGAGGGAGCAGGAGCGGCGCCATGATCCAGACCGAACGCGCGCTGCAGCAGGTGCTGGAGTGGGGGCGTTCCCTGACCGGGTTCGCCGACGAGCATGCAGTGGAAGCGGTCAGGGGCGGCCAGTACATCCTGCAGCGCATCCACCCGAGCCTGCGCGACACCAGCGCCCGCACCGGCCGCGATCCGCAGAACGAAACGCTGATCGTGGCGTTCTATCGCGAACTGGCGCTGCTGTTCTGGCTCGACGATTGCAACGACCTTGGCCTCATCGCGCCGGAGCAGCTCGCCGCGGTGGAGCAGGCGCTGGGGCAAGGCGTGCCGTGCGCGCTTCCCGGATTCGAGGGCTGCGCTGCGCTGCGCGCTTCGCTGGCCGCGCTCGCCTATGATCGTCGCGACTATGCTCAGCTTCTCGACGATACCCGGTGCTACTGCGCGGCGCTACGCGCCGGACACGCGCAGGCGGCTGGAGCGGAACGCTGGTCCTACGCCGAGTACCTGCACAACGGCATCGATTCGATCGCCTACGCGAACGTGTTCTGTTGCCTGTCATTGCTGTGGGGGCTGGATATGGCAACCTTGCGCGCGCGTCCGGCATTTCGCCAGGTCCTGCGGCTCATCTCCGCGATAGGGCGCCTGCAGAACGATCTGCATGGACGCGACAAGGACAGGTCGGCCGGCGAGGCCGACAACGCGGCGATCCTGCTGCTGCAGCGCTATCCGGCTATGCCTGTGCTGGAGTTCCTCAACAACGAGCTGGCCGGCCATAAGCGCATGCTGCACCGGGTGATGGCGGAAGAACGCTTTCCCGCGCCGTGGGGACCGTTGATCGAGGCCATGGCGGCAATCCGCGCTGAGTACTACCAGACCTCGACCAGCCGCTACCGCAGCGACGCTGCGGGGGGAGGCCAGCGTGCGCCGGCCTGAGCGCGCGGGAGGCGACGGCGTGCGTGCGCTGCCGTCGGTCCGATCCGACGCAACGCCGTCGCCCGATGCGACGGACTGGGCGAGCATGAGCGACACCGCCCTGAGCCGGCGCAAAGACGACCATCTGGACATCGTGCTGGATCGGCGAACGGCACCGGCCACGGTCGCCGCAGGCTGGGAGTACATCCGTTTCGAACACTGCGCATTGCCCGAGTTGGACCTGACGCAGATCGACCTGTGCGCGTCGCTGCTGGGCAAGACCATGTGCGCGCCGCTGCTGATTAGCTCCATGACCGGCGGCATGCCACGCGCCGAGGCCATCAACCGGCATTTGAGCGAGGCAGCGCAAGCCTTGGGGATCGCCATGTGCGTCGGTTCGCAGCGCGTGAGCCTGCAATCCGGCAACTCCCTGGGGTTGACGCGCGCGCTGCGCCGCGTGGCACCAGACATTCCCTTGCTGGCCAATATCGGCGCCGCGCAACTGCGCGAGGCCGACGGCCTGGATCTGGCGCGCCGTGCGGTAGATGCACTGGAGGCCGATGGACTCATCGTCCATCTCAATCCGCTGCAGGAAGCGGTACAGCCGGAGGGCGACCGCGACTGGCGCGGCGTCTTGGCGCAGATCGCTCGCGCCGCACGCAGCGTGGGCGTGCCGATCGTGACCAAGGAAGTGGGGTCGGGCCTGTCCGCCTCGGTGGCTTGTGCGCTCGTCGAGGCAGGCGTGGCGGTGATCGATGTCGCCGGCGCCGGCGGCACCAATTGGGCCGCGGTGGAGGGCGAGCGCGCCCGCAATGCCGCCGATCGTGCAGTGGCGATGGCGTTCGCCGAGTGGGGGATTCCGACCCCGGCCAGCGTGCAGGCGGTACGTCGGGCGCTGCCAACGGTGAAGCTGATCGCGTCGGGCGGGATCCGCGACGGCATCGACGTGGCCAAGGCCATCCGCCTGGGCGCGGACATCGCCGGGCAGGCGGCCGGCGTGCTGGACGCGGCGACGGTGTCCACCGAGGCGGTTGTCGCGCATTTCGAGATCGTCATCCGCCAGTTGGCCGTTGCCTGCTTCTGCACCGGCTCGGCCGATCTGGCGGCGTTGCGTCAGGCGCGCTTGTTGCCCTCTGCGCATCTGCCCGCCGGTTGATGCCGGCGTCGCCCGCACGTGGCGGCGGGTGCCTAGACTAGTGCCCGTCCATAAAC
>NZ_CBYB010000042.1 GCF_000577275.2 Rhizobium favelukesii | reverse complement strand
TGCTGGTCTAGCAGGCTGCTAAAATACCTAGGCCAAAGATTCGACTATCTCCACATTGGCGAGGCGGTTCGATGCACGGGAGCGATGTGTTCATGGAGCAGCTGTTCACGATGAAGCGGTTGGAGGATTTCGTTCCAGCCGATCATCCACTGCGCCCGATCCGGCTGATGGCCAACGAAGCGCTGGTGCGGCTAGACGGCTTGTTTTCTGGCATGTACGCCTGCAGTGCCAAAGGCGGTCGCCCAAGCATTGCGCCGGCAATTGATGGAGCAGGTGCAGTACAACCTGCTGTACCGCTGGTTCATCGGTCTGTCGATGGACGATGCGGTGTGGGTGCCGACGGTGTTCGGCAAGACCCGCGAGCGATTGATCGAACACGATGCGGTGATCGCGCTGTTCAACGAAGTGGTGGAGGTCGCCAATGACCGGGGGCTGGTTGCCGGGCGTACATTTCAGTGTGGATGGCACGTTGATCCGGGCCTGGGCCGGGCACAAGCGTTTCAAGCCCAAGGACGGCGATGACGAGGGCCGCAGCGACTTCCGCGGACAATCGCGCAGCAACCACACGCACGTGCCCACGAGCGATTCGGATGCGCGGCTGTATCGCAAAGGCAGCACGGCCAGCGAGCTGCGAACCGGGGCCTTCGGGTTCGTGCTTTCGACCGCCGCGCCGGTGATGTCGATATCGAAGGTGAGTGTGGCGAGATTGCCGGTCAGGGTGTTGGTTTCGTCGTCGATCTGGATGAAGTTCACGAGGTCGGGCATCGCGGTATCTCCTTTTGCTTGCGTTGTCGATGGACACGACAGAGGACCGGCCGGCCCCAGGCCTGCACCGGCGCCGAAACCAATGCGCTGATCCGGCACCATCGCCGTGGAGATCAGCGGGCCGACGCCGGGAACGCTCATCAGGCGGCGGCAATTCGCCTCGTTCTGGCTGATCTCTTCGATCTTGCGGCGGATTGATGGGTTCATCGAGCCACAGCCATCAGATCGTTCATCCTGGGCGAGAGCTCTCAGATGACAGCAGCTGCACTCGTTGTCGGCTATTCGACAATGTCGGACATGAGACACTGCGCTGTCGGCGTGATCGCGTCGTTTTGACGATTTTCTGGTTTGGCGCAGTAGTTGCTTGGCTAAAGAGAAGTAGCCTAGCACAACCAATAGGAGTTCCTCGATGTACAGCCTCGCCGAACAGGCAGTCGCCACCACGAGATCAATGCCAGCGAAGCTGCCCGCCAGTTGGCATGTGGCCAACCTGTGACCGTCAATCCCACAAGTGGGGACGCCAAAAAATTCACGACGCGGCCACGCGTGACAACAAGGCGCTCGCTCGTCCCGCCGCCTGATGAAGCGCAGCGGTGCGACAGCGTAGAGTGCTTCACGGAAGACCGGTCAGGTTCTGGCCCGGCAATTTCCACACCAGCTTGCAGATCGAGGCTCATCCGTGCCGCGCTCCCGCCCAGTCCCGCAAATTGATCACTCTCCAGCAAAGGACAACGAATGTTTTGCGAATACTTCCATTCCCTGAAGGGGCTGACGCGGTCAGCCTCGCAACGGCAGGCGACACCGGTCCCTCAACACCAGTGGCTTGCGCAGTGGGCAAGTCTGACTCCACACGAAGGGGATCTGAGGCGAAGAAGCTCAGGCTCAAGACGGAGGCGCTGTACGAAAGACGCGGTCAGCTCATGAAGCGCGTCTCCATCAGATCCGTAGCGATCTCCTGTTTTCTGTTCGCTGCCCCATCATTCGCCGCCGCAGACAACGCTTTATTTTCCTCCGACGATGGCAACGTCGTCCTTTTCGGCGATATCGGCCTCGCCAACATCAAGGCCCAGGAATTTTTCTATATCGGCGACCACAAGCTCAGCCAGCTGAACTGGGAAAGCAAGGGGATGACCCTCTTCACGGCTGGTGTCGACGCGCAGATCGACAACGACTGGAGTTTGAAGGGCAGCGTCAAAGTCGGCGCGATCGGCGACGGTCACATGACCGACTACGACTGGATGAGCCTCGGGCACGATGACTGGAGCCAGCGCTCGGTTAGTCCCGATACCGAACTCGATCACTATATCGCCGGATCGATCGAGATCGACCGGATCATCTACGGCAACGAGACCAGCAGTTTTTCGGTCGGCGCCGGTGCCCGCTATACCGACGTCAAATGGACGGCCTATGGCGGCTCCTACGTCTATTCGAGTAATGATTCTTTTCGCGACGTATCCGGGACATTGCCAAGCGGAAAAGGTGTCAGCTACCGGCAACAGATTCCGGTTGGCTTCGTCAGCCTGAGCGGCGAACACGTCCTCGGCGATCTTACCATCAGCGGCGGCATTCAGACCGGCTTGAGCTTCGGCATCAAGGACATCGACGACCATTGGGTGCGCGACAGGCGTTTTAGGAGTGACATGTCTCCGGCACCGATGATCGGCGCCAATGTCGCCGTCAGCTATGCGGTGACGCCAAGTGCTTCGCTTTATCTGTCCGGTTCGTTCGATCGGGTATTTCACAGCCGCGGGGACAGGCAACGTCACAACTTCGCGACAGGCGAAAATAACTTCGGCAAGGATTTCGCCGGGGCCACGTTCGAGGCAATGTCAGTCTCCTTCGGGCTAAAGGGCACGTTTTGACGTGGCCGCGAGGCGCGTAGGTCGGGTCATTCCGCAGATGGTGTTGCAGGTGAACGTGTACCACGTCCATGCTGCGTTCGTTACATTGGAAGATCCCTCCGGCGAAAACCCTTCATGCGGCGATCAGGTATCGACCGCGCAGACAACCGTGCTCCCGGCAAACGTCATCAACAACGCAGCATGAAACAGCGTGTCCGCACATCCACGGTTTCGTACTCGTCCCGGTCGAACGATGCTCGGCGGCGCCATTGTTGTGCATGTCAAAAAGAGCTTGATCAGTGCCTGGCGATTAGATGGGATATTCGGCTTTGCGTCTCAGCATTGACCATTGCGGATTGCAGTCCTGCGCTTCTGGCTGATGGTAAAACGAGGTCATGTCTTTCAACAGCCTCAAACATCAAGGGAGAAGCGCAGCATGAAACGCTATTGTGCACTGGACGTATCGTTGAAAGAGACCGCGGTCTGCATTGTTGACGAGACAGGCAAGATTTGCCGGGAGACGAAAGTTGCCACTCACCCTGAGGAAGCGCCCCTTAGGGGAGAAAGGGGTTAGCGGACAAGATCACGACTAGATTTCCTGTCGGCAGCGTCGTGCAGCCACGGCCTCAGGAGTATCACTGAAGGCAGGGTCAACTTTATCATAATGGTTCTTTAAGGAGTTATTGGCATGCGCGTAGAAAACGATCCTTCTGATGTGATCGGTGTGTCGGTCGCTCCCACGCAACTTGATAATCTGTCTTCTGCGATTCTGCAGCAGGGGGGGATGGCGCGAGTGTCGCTGCCAGGCGATGTGGTGACCTGGGCGGCAGGCGGTCACCAGACGCTCAGCCGGATGCTTTCCGACGAGCGTTTCAACAGGGACTGGCGACAGTGGCGGGCGCTCCAGGACGGCGAGATTCCCGAGAATCATCCGCTGATCGAGATGTGCAAAGTGGACAACATGGTCACGGCGCATGGCGCCGATCACCGGCGCTTGCGCGGCCTGCTGTCCAGAAGCTTCACGCCCAGTCGTATCGCCATGCTGGCGCTACGGATCGAACAATGCGTCGATCGACTCCTAGCCGAGATGGCGCAGCGCGGCGGCAGTGCCGATCTGATGAGCGAGTTCGCCATTCCGCTGCCCACCAACGTGATCGCCGAACTGTTCGGTTTGCCGGACGAACAGCGCGAGGAGATCGTCGCGCTCACCTACAGCCGGGCTAACACCTCCGCGACAGCCGCAGAGGTGCGACAGACGCGGCAGCGCATCCCGGAGTTCTTCCGTCGCCTGATCGCGCTCAAGCGGGGCCAGCTCGGCGACGATCTGGCTTCGGCCCTAATCCTCGCGCGCGACAACGGCGAGCTCGTTTCCGACACCGAGCTCATCGACATGCTGTTCATGGTGCTCTCTGCGGGCTTCGTGACCACCACCGGCGTCATCGGCAATGGCGTGCTGGCATTGCTGACGCATCCGCAGCAACTGCACCTGGTGCGCAGCGGCCAAGTTCCGTGGTCACAGGCGATCGAGGAGATCCTGCGCTGGGGCAGCGCAGTGGCCAATCTGCCGTTCCGCTATGCCACCCAGGACGTGGAGATCGACGGATGCACGGTCCGCCGCGGCGACGCCGTCCTGATGGCATTCCATGCGGCGAACCGGGACGAAAAGGCCTTCGGTCCCGGCGCCGACAGGTTCGATGTCACCCGGCGGCACAACCCGCACCTGTCGTTCGGCAAGGGGCCGCATTTCTGCCTGGGCGCTGCGCTGGCGCGCCTGGAATTGCGCTGCACCTTCACCGCGCTGTTCGGACGGCTGGAGGATCTGGCGCTGACCATCGCCGCGGAGGACGTCGTCTACATGCCGTCTTACGTCATTCGCTGCCCGCAGCGCCTGCCGGTCACCTTCCGCCCTTCCATCGCTTAGAGAGTGCGGCACTCACCCCGGATTCGGTGATTCTCGGTTCGCCGGGGTGGCTGGTCTCGCACGAGGGGGCGAGCACGACCGGTTACACACGATCGTGGCGCCGGCCTTCCAACGGCAGAGTGAAGCTGCTCGCGCAGCAGGTCGAGGCGAATGCCGCGCAGTTGTTCGAGCCGCTGGCGGCCCAGCCCCAGCCCGCCGACCTGCGGCGCCACCTCTCCTTCGCTTCCGGCAATGGTCATCAGCGCGCTGATGGACGAATGCGCAAGCACGAACTGCTGAGCGAAGCCGAGCGGGAACAACTACCGGGATTCCCGGCGGACCGTGACGACCTGGCCCGCTTTACACCTTTGAGCCCGGCGACCTCGATCTGATCCGGCGTCGCCGAGAGGGCCGCAATCGTGACGTTGCTCGCCGAGTAACCGACGGCCGCAAAGACGCCCTCCGTGATGTGAATGACTTCCTTCCTGAACTCGGCGGAACTCGCGCGGAGTTGCTCACGACCTGCGAACTCGTCTGCGACAGCGGACGACGAGAGGCCAACAGTCGATAGGGTCATCAAAGCTAATCCTCGTAACTCAACGTGAATTTCCCCGGAAGGAGCGGCTGTCGATTCATGCCACTGCGCGTTAGAAGCCCGTCATGGCTTGATCCCTTCTGCTTGGCAAGCTATCACGACTGGATGCGAGATGGCGCGTCAGCTGCCTCGCAATTTTTTCTGCGAGCTGCTTCATCCGTCAGTCTAGCAGATTAGCTACGGGCAAGGCTGGCCATCGCCTCGAGGAAGGCATCGATCTCTTCCTCGGTATTATAATAATGTGGCGACGCTCGTACGACAGGCGGAAGCTGTCGCTCATGGGCATCAACCGGTGTACTGGAGGGCGGGGAAACCGAGACGTTGATTCCTTTGCCAGTCAGATAAGCCATGACGGCTGGCGAGTCCCAGCCGCTAACGGTGAATGAGATGATGGAAGCAAGCGGCGCCCCCAGATCATGTACGGTTACGGCATGCATCCCTCTCAGGCCCTCGCGAAGCTTGGATGAAAGGTGGTTGCAACGCTCCTCGATGTTTTCAACCCCAATGGCGAGCGCGTAATCCACTGCCGCCCGCAGGCCGAGACGAACCGAATAGTTCTTCTCCCACGTTTCAAAGCGTCTCGCATCGGGTCGCAATTCGTATCGATTAGGCGCAGTCCAGGGCGCGCCGTAGAGGTCGATCATCGCTGGCTCGATCGTCTCCAGGACGGATTTGCGCATGTACATGAAACCCGTTCCCCGCGGCGCACGGAGAAACTTCCTACCAGTGGCCGTAAGGATGTCGCAGCCCAGCGACTTAACATCGATCGCGGTTTGGCCCGCAGCTTGGCATGCGTCGAGCAGATAGAGAATGCCGGTTTCTCGTGCTATTCGACCGATCGCTGCTGCTGGATTGATAAGTCCGTCGTTCGTCGGGATCCAGGTGACTGCTATCAACCGAACGCGCTCATCAATCATTTTCGCCAGCGCGTCGGGATCGAGGACGCCAGACGCGTCATTCGGAATGACTTCGATCGAAACGCCGGTACGCTTGGCAACCTGGAGAAAGGCGACGTAGTTGGCTGCAAATTCGGCACTTGCCGTCAGGATCCGGTCCCCAGGTCCAAAAGAGAGGGAGTAAAACGCGCGCTGCCAGGCGATCGTCGCGTTTTCAGCTATCGCTATCTCGTCGCGAGAGCAGTTTACGAAAGTGGCCAAGCTGTCATAGGCTCCCTCTAACAAGGAGTTGGCCTCCGCTGCCGCCTCGTAACCTCCGATTTCGCCCTCCCGGCTCAGGTACCCAATCACTGCATCGATCACCGGGCTCGGCATCAGCGCCGCCCCAGCATTGTTCAGATGGTTTCTGTTCTCTGTGCCGGGGGTATCAGCACGCAGACGAGGGAGGTCCAAAGTCTTGGGAGCGTCGCGGCTTATTTCCGACATGAGGGATTCCTTCCTTTGATCGAACCAACAATCTTGTTGACGCAATTGGCATGGTCGCGGAAGGCGATACTTTCGCAACCTGCTGTGCAGAAATGGGCGCCGTTGTATGGACGCTTGCCAGGTCGGCTGTAGCTCTGCGAGCAGTCCATTTGCGAAACTTCACGAAGACCAGGGTGCGTTTCTCAGAAGTCGTTGTTCGTCTCGACGAACCAGCTTTTTCAGGAACTGCTTTACGGCTCTCACTCTCGGGAGATAAGCCAAGTCCTGATGTGCCGACATCCAGATCTCACGTTCGCCGCTCAACTCGTCGAGCACTGGAACGAGACCGAGGTTCAGACTGCGTGCGAATTCGGGAAGGGCTACTATTCCTGCGCCCGCAGACGCTGCGAACATCTGCGACATCATGCTGTTTGAGCTGAACGCGATTTTTGGGGCGGGTACCAGTTCCTCCAGCCATAGAACGCTTTCGAGCTGGACCAGCTCCTCGATATAGCCGACGAATCGGTGGTTGCTAAGATCCGCCGCGTCAGAGGGAACGCCATTGCGCTTCAGGTAGGCCTGCGAAGCGAACAAGCCGGTCTTGAACCGTCCGATCAGCTGACTGTCGAGAGAAGTTCCGTGGGGTTTGAAGAAGCTTAGGAACAGATCGGCTTCCCGGCGAGCGACCCGAACCGTTTGCGGTGATGTTACAAGCTCAAGGTCAAGATCAGGGTATCGGCTACTGAGTTCAACGAGGCGCTCTGAGAGATAAAGCGTTGCGATGCCCTCCATAGTGGCTAATCTGACTGTGCCGCGAATTTCGTCACGATTGCACACGTCGCTTCGAAGCGCATTCACGCCGTTCTCGATTTCCTCCGCTCGCCGCATTGTAACCAGCCCGGCCGCTGTCAGCAAAAGTCCGTCCTTGGTCCGTTCGACGAGTGCGCCGCCAACCGTGTATTCCAGACGAGCAAGCCGACGAGATACGGTGGAGTGGCTGACTTTCAGTTCCCGGGCTGCTCCGGTCACGCTCTTGCACCGGACGACGATGAGGAAGAGTTTGGGATCGTCCCAATCAAGATGGTCGATTGCAGTCGCCATAGTATCCCGGTCTATTTTTGCACAGCGTAGTCCATCCTATTCGGATTGGCGCGCAAATTCGTTCTGTTAGTTTCGAACGGCTGTAAAGCTGAACGTGCAGCGTACAATGAAGCAAACTACCCTGCGGACATGCTGATCGCCAGCAGGTTGGCTCCGCTTGAACCTGCCTTTGGAGGAACCATGTCAAGACGAACTGTGAATGCTTCGAACGCTGCGGCAGTAGGACCGTATTCGCACGCGACATGGGCCGGCGACTTACTGTTCTGCTCCGGCCAGACTCCGCCTGATCCGAGCACCGGCAAACTTGTCGACGGCAATGTCGCCGATCAGACCCACCAGTGTTTCGATAATCTGTTTCAGGTCCTGGAGGCTGCAGGCCTCGAGCCGGATGATGTCGTATCCGTCAACGTCTATCTCACCGACATGGACGACTTCGCTCAGATGAACGAGATTTACGCCACACGGTTTTCATCGCCCTACCCTGCCCGCACCACAATCGGCTGCACCAGCATCCCGCTTGGTGCACGCATTGAAATCGGTCTAACAGCAAAATGGAACTCGTGACCCGCGACCTTGTCGAAATGACTAATCGCCAAAATTCATGAGTATAGGAATGTCGAATGGGAAACGTGAACTTCAAGGCCGCCGCTGCTCATATTGCCGTCGTTTATCTCGATCCCCAAGCGAGCGCGGAGAAAGCTTGTTCGGTAATCGCAGAGGCTGCGCGAAACGGCGCATCGCTTGTGGTATTTTCGGAGAGCTTTCTTCCCGGGTTTCCTGTCTGGGCGGCACTTTACCCACCCATCCAATCGCACGGACATTTCAAACGCTTCTTGAATGCTTCCGTATACGTGGACGGACCTGAAATCGAGCGTGTGCGGAAAGCTGCGTCCGACAACGGTGTTTTCGTTTCAATCGGTTTCTCCGAGCGCAACCCGGCAAGTGTCGCAGGTCTGTGGAATAGCAATGTCCTGATTTCCGATACGGGTGAGATCCTGATCCACCATCGAAAGCTGGTCGCAACTTTCTTCGAGAAACTGGTTTGGGATCCCGGCGACGGCGCAGGTCTGGTTGTCGCAAATACAAGAATTGGCCGTATTGGTGGTCTCATTTGCGGGGAGAACACAAACCCACTCGCGCGCTACAGTCTGATGACGCAGGCCGAGCAGGTTCATATAAGCACTTTTCCGCCGATCTGGCCCACTCGCGTTCCGACGGAGAGCGACAACTACGACAACCGGGCAGCCAACCGCATTCGGGCCTCAGCCCATTGTTTCGAGGCCAAGTGCTTCGGCATCGTCGTCGCCGGTCGGTTGGATGAAGGCGCACGCAGATCTATTGCTTTGGATGATCCCACAATCGCGGCGATCATAGATGCCGGTCCGCGGGCCAGCAGCTTTTTCCTTGGGCCAACTGGGGCGCCAATTGGTGATGAAATGATCGATGAAGGTATCGGCTATGCCCATATCGATCTCGACGACTGTGTTGAGCCCAAGCGGTTTCACGACGTCGTTGCTGGTTACAACCGCTTCGATATTTTTGACGTCACTGTCAACCGGAGACGCCGAAAGCCGATCAGATTTTTAGAAGGCCGCGCTGTGGAGGCTCTAACGGCCCCCGAGGCGATGGGTTTGCCGGAGTAAGTCGATGACGCGGACGGGTATGCACATGACCAAGAAGGGTTTCTCCTTCCAAGGTCCGGCTGACGGCGTTCATGCCCTGAAATCCTGGATCACCCCGGAGGACGATCTTTTTCTGGTCACGCATATGGGGTTCGTCGAGATCGATCCAGACCATTGGTATCTCGATGTCGATGGCCTCGTGGACAACCCAACGAGGTTGCGTCTCTCGGATCTTCAAGCCATGCCTCAGCACGAGTACATGTCATTTCATGAATGCGCTGGCAGCCCTCTTGCCCCGACAGTCGCCAAGCGCAGGATTGGAAATGTGGTTTGGAAAGGCGTGCCGCTGTCGCTTGTTCTGGAACGCGCGCAGATCAGTGCCGATGCGTCCTACGTATGGACTTCCGGCCTCAAGTGGGGCGAGTACGCAGAAGTCGAAGAACCTTATCAAAAGGACCTACCTATCGAGAAAGCACTTGCAGAAGAAGTTCTTCTCGCACTTGAAATCAACGGTCAGCCGCTCACTGCGGAGCGCGGAGGTCCGGTTCGACTGGTTGTGCCGGGTTGGTATGGAACGAACTCCGTAAAATGGGTTGGTTCGATCACGGCCGCGAACCGGCGGGCAAGCGGCGCCTATACGACGCGTTTCTATAACGACCCGACGCCATCAGGGGTGAAGCCAGTTTGGAGCGTCGCCCCGGAGTCCGTTATCGTGTCGCCGTCTCCAAATGAACTGCTTTTGGCTGACGTGCCGACGAGAATATGGGGCTGGGCTTGGGGAGATCGTCAGATATCGAGCGTCGAAATCAGCGTAGATGGAGGAGGCTCCTGGCAGAGTGCTATTGTAGGTCCGCGCGAGGATAGAAGTTGGCAGTGGTTCGAGTTGCCATGGATCCCAGCATCTGTCCAGCATGTCCTGCTATGTCGCTGCACCAACGAGCTTGGCGAAGGACAGCCGCCATCGGACGCAAGAAACGCAGTGCACTCAGTCCAAGTTCAAGTTGGTGTCAAGCAAGCGCGAGGTGAGATGGCCTCAACAACGCGTAGAAAAGTCCGAAGTCCTCAAAACTCGGCAGTCGTTCTCAACCGGTGCAAGCGTGCCGAAGAGCATTCGGCACGCTTTCGGGATGTGAGCCCGCTTTCAAACCACCCCCGGCACGACGAACACCGCCCATGCGACGATCGGGCCGATGATCGCGATCAGCGCGCTGTAGATCAGCAGCTGTCGCAGCACCCGCTCTCGCCTGTCATCCGGTGCATTTGCGACGACAAGGGCGCCATTGGTGGAAAATGGGCTGGTATCGACGATCGTCGTCGAGATCGCGATCGCCACCACCACGCCGATGGCGCTGACGTGTCCTTGCAGCAGGAACGGAACAGCGAGCGGGATGATGGCGCCTAGCAGCGCGGTCGAGGATGCAAAGGCCGAAACGATAGCAACCGTAAAGCAAAGCAAGAGCGCGACGAGGAGCGGCATGCCCAGGCTGGAGACGGCGTTTGCGACGTAATCTACTGTCCCAGCTTTTTCCATGACTCCGACATAGGTGATGATGCCGGCAATCAGCAGCACGGTCGACCAGCTTACCTTGTCGATCGCCGCCTTCTGGGTCTTCGGCGACAGCAGTTCCAGGACGACGGCGACGGTCATGGCGACGAGGCCAACGTTGAACTTAAAAACCAGGGCGCCGGTGCCGAGCGCCGTCAGGCCGATCAAGGTGGTAACTCTCTCATTGTTCAGGCGCAACGTCGTCGCGGTATCAGCCGTCGTACCGTATGCATGCTCCCGGATCGGTTTTGCAGGTGTGCCGCCATGACCCCTGATCGATGCCGATACACCTTCGGGATGCAGCTCTGGCAGGGGGCCGGACGAAGCCGCTTTTTGTTTCATCACCTTTGCGCCGCCGAAAACGAAGAAGACCAGCACCGCGATCGCCAGATTGAAGAAGAAGCTGGCGAGAAACAGCGAGGTCGGAGCGAAAGGCAGGCCGGCCTTCGCAACGATCTGGTTGGTGATTCCGCCGTAGATGCTGATCGGCGAAAAGCCGCCTGCCTGCGCGCCATGGATTACCATCAGACCCATCATGACCGGGTGAATGCGGTACTGCACGGCAAAGCTCAGAGCGACGGGTGCCAGGATTGCGACCGCCGCAGGCCCAAGGGCCCCGAAGCCGGTGATGATGGCCGCGACGAGGAACATGACCCAGGGTATCAGAGCAATCCGCCCGCGCACCAGTCGCACGGCACATTCGACGAGCCAGTCGATCGTGCCGTTGATCTGCGGGATGGCAAACAGATAGGTGACGGCGACGAGCGGCAGGAATAGATCACTCGGAAAGCCTGAGAAAATGTCTGTGGTTTTCATCCCGATGATCATCGAGCCGAGCACGAAAGCGCCGGCAAAGGCGAGCGCTCCCATGTTGATCGGCTGGATCGTCGCAATGATGAACATAGCGACCAGCAGGCCTATGGCCAATAGTTCAATACCCATGATTCCCCTCCCTCCGACGCCTCCAGCGCCGTAGTTGTTGTGTTCAAGATTGATGCGGGATGTCGACGCACCCTCCTCCCAGAGGGCGCGGCCGCCGCCTTACGCCCTCGTGTAAAGATCGGCGTATTGCTGCCGCAGGATGTTTTTCTGAACCTTGCCCATCGTGTTTCGCGGCAGGTCGTCCGCGAAGATGATGCGCTTGGGTTGTTTGTAGCGTGCAAGACGGTCTTGGAGGGCGCTGACGATGGTCTTTTCATCGATGCTCGCGCCGGGCTTGCGCACGACGACAGCGGTTACGCCTTCTCCGAAATCGGGATGCGGCACTCCGATCACAGCGCTCTCAACCACACCCTCGATCTGATCGATCTCGCCTTCGACCTCCCTCGGATAGATGTTGTATCCACCCGAAATCACCAGATCCTTGCCGCGACCGACGATGTGGACATAGCCTTCCCGGTCGATCTTGCCGAGATCGCCGCTGATGAAGAAACCGTCGGCAGTGAATTCGGCCGCCGTCTTTTCCGGAATGCGCCAATAGCCCTTAAAGACGTTCGGCCCCTTGATCTCGATCATGCCCGTCTCTTCAGGCGACAGCACGAGCCCGGTGGCGGGATCGGTGACGCGCACAGTGACGCCCGGCAGCGGGAAACCGACGGTTCCGGCAATCCGTTTTCCCTTATAGGGGTTCGACGTGTTCATATTGGTTTCCGTCATGCCGTAGCGCTCGAGAATGGCGTGACCGGTGCGGGCCTGGAACTCGGTATGGGTTTCTGCCAGCAGTGGAGCCGAACCGGAAATGAAGAGGCGGATGCTGGCGACCGCCCCTCTGTCGAGGCGCGGGCTTTGCAGGAGGCGCACGTAGAAGGTCGGCACGCCCATCAGCATCGTTGCCTGCGGCATCAGCGACAGGATCTCCTCTGAATCGAACTTCGACAGCAGGTACATCGAGGCGCCGGCGAGCAATGTGACGTTGGTGGCGACGAACAGCCCATGCGTGTGGAAGATCGGCAAGGCATGGATCAACCGATCATCGGCGGTGACGCGCCAATAGTCTCGCAATGTCAGGGCGTTCGAGAGCAGGTTTCCATGCGTGAGCATCGCCCCCTTGGAGCGTCCGGTCGTCCCCGACGTGTAGAGGATCGCAGCCAGATCGTCTGCGGAGCGCGAGGCATCGATAAAGTCGGCCGGCTCATCGCGTGCGAGATCCAGCAACGAGCCGCTGCCGTCGGCATCGAGCGTTTCGACGATCGCGCCGTGAGGCTTGGAGATTTTCTCGACGCCCCCCCGAGCAGCCGACGAAACAACCACCAAGCGCGGCTCTGCATCGCCGATAAAGTAATCGAGCTCAGCCAGCGGATAGGCGGTGTTGAGCGGCAGGTAGATCGCGCCGCTTCGAATGCAGGCGAGATAGAGAATCAGGGCTTCGGCGCTTTTCTCGACTTGCACCGCAACTCGGTCGCCGGGGCGAATGCCAAGCGTGTCCATCGCGCTGGCAATGCGACCAGAAAGCGCGAGCGCGTCATTGTAGGTCCATGTGCGAGTGCTATCGATCCGGATGAACGGCGCGTCACCGGGCGCGGCGGCCCGCATGGCATCGAAAAGATGGTTGCTCACTTTCGCCCTCCTCCAAGCGTTGAGTTCATTATGTGCGTGAATGGCCGGGAGCCTTGTTGGCCATTGCCGCCGCGGCGGCTTTCGTCGTTCTGGTTGAGCAAGCTCTTGACGGCCGGCGAGGCAATCACTTCGCCGCGCTGCGCCAGAGCCTCGTGGTTGGCCACGATGTCGTCGAGCTTGTAGAGGTAGATGACCATCAGGCCGTGTGCCTGCTGCATCGCCTTGGTCGAGCGGTCGCCAAGAAAATTCAGTCTTTCCAGTCGAGCGCCGTTGCCGAGATGGAAGCGCGCTACAGGGTCGACGGGGCGGCCCTCCGGCGTCCGTTCGATCAGGAAATAGTGCGCCGCAAGCGGCAGCAACACGCGCTCAACCTCGACTGCCGTGCTCTCGTTGTCAGGCCAGTTCCGGTCGTCCAGCACCATCAGCGTTTCGCGGGCCGCTTCCGACAGAAGCGGATCGGTGGCGGAGGCGCGCGCCTTGGCAAGCCACCGGGCAAAGCCCGGAACCGGCGAAAGCGTGACGAAATTCTTCAGTCCCGGCAGGTCTCTGCGCAAATCGTCGACGACCTGCTTGATCAGGAAGTTGCCAAACGAGATCCCTCGCAGGCCATCCTGACAGTTGGAGATCGAATAGAAGACGGCCGTTGTCGCCTCGTCGGGATTGATCTGCTCCCTGCCCTCGTCGAGGACATCTGCGATCGCGCACGGCACGGACCGCGTCAGCGCCACCTCGACAAACACAAGCGGCTCGTCGGCAAGGCGCGGGTGGAAGAACGCGAAACATCGACGGTCGGCCGGGGCCAGACGACGCCGCAGTTCCTCCCAGCCGGCGATCTCGTGCACGGCCTCGTATTTAATGATCTTTTCAAGAATATAGGCCGGCGTCGACCAGTCGATGGGGCGCAGCGTCAGGAAGCCGCGATTGAACCAGGAACCGAACAGATGTGTAAAGTCAGCGTCCAGCGCGTGGTACCCTTCGGACCGGTCTTCGGAAGCAAGCAGGTGCTGACGCATCTGGACAAGCTTGGCGGTGCCGTTCGGCGCGTGATTCAATCGGCGCAAAAGCTCCTGCCGCCGCGGCTCGGCTGCCTGATGAAGAGCAATGATCGCAGCGGAGCTTTTTTCGCCGCGGTAATCTTCAATCGCCTGATCGAGCCTGGTTGTGTCTGGTCCGAATTTTTCATGAAGCATATCTAGGAATGCCTGTGCGCCCTCGCCCCCGAGCGCACCCCAGCGATCGAGTATTTCCGCTGCAAGCGCCATGCCCGAGGCTTCGCCGCGGCTCGATAGGAGCATTTCACAGAGTGTCTGGAGATCGGTTTCGGCGGCGGCCTGCTGGTTACGCGAACCGGAAAACAGAAGCTGGCGGCCCCGGTCCGTGATGCTCTGCAGCATGTCGGTAAAGAAAGAAGTCTCAGGCATGCCATTCCTCTCTTCTGTCGGCGTTGATAGCCGCTTTCCATCACGGGGTTTCACAGATAGTATGCAGAATGTTACTCTTCGTACACGATGTCAACTATCGTGTATACAATAATTGGATTTGTGTATGTGGAAAGCAGAGCAAATGTCGGAAAATGTCGGCCGGTGGCTTCGGGATGAGATTGAAAATTCAATTCTGTCCAACGAGTTCTTGCCTGGGGAGAGGCTCGACGAAACGGTTCTTGCGACCCGCTTCGGCGTCTCCCGCACACCGGTGCGCGAAGCGCTGATGCAGCTCGATGCGATCGGCCTAATCGAGATCCGGCCACGCAGAGGGGCTGTCGTCATCGATCCGGGGCCGCACCGCGTCTACGAGATGTTCGAGGTCATGGCCGAGTTGGAGGGCTTGGCTGGCTCCCTCGCCGCACGGCGGCTGGACAAGGCGTCAAGCGAGGCGATCACGGCCTCGCACGGTCGGTGCGAGCAATCGGCTGCCGCCGGCGACAGCGATGCCTATTATTACGACAATGAAGAATTCCATAAGGCGATCTACGCGGCGAGCCGAAGCGACTTTCTTCAGGAGCAATGCGCGCAGTTGCACCGGCGTTTGCGCCCCTACCGCCGACTGCAGTTGCGCGTCCGCAACCGCCTGTCGACCTCCTTCTCGGAACATTGCGCCATCGTCGATGCGATCTTTGCCGGAGACGGAGAGGAAGCCCGGCGCCTGCTGCGGGGACATGTCGGCATTCAGGGTGAAAGGTTCAGCGATCTGGTCGCAAGCATGGCGACCAGATGAGCACCTGCGCATCAGTCTCGATGTGAACATCCGGTAAAGGTGTCCGGCAAGTCATGCGCGAACAGGCATTTTGAAATATGCGCGGCAGTCCTGATTGGTGCTGTCGTCAAAGAGCAGAGCGCACTGGCAATGCATCCTTTTTCCACGAAGGTGGATGTGGTGGGCACAGGATGCGCTGGCGGCAATCCCACTTGTCTCGGTTCGGTTGAGAAATTTCAGTCACCGTCCGCCAGGGTCGTCAATGTCAATTCCAATAGACTTTACCACGGTTAAAATCTCTTGAACTATTCAGATTCTAGCAGTATTGATTCTGTCGACGCTACTTGCTATCTGCTGTGAACGACATTATTACTGATTGTGTATGCTATGATAGACAAAATACCTCCAAATTCATCCATATCGCTCGCCACTCGGTCAGCGCTGCAGCTTCTTGCAGCGGAGATTCAGGCTGCCCGCAAACTCCGCGGCTGGACGGAACTTGAGCTGGCCCAACGCACCGGCTGTTCGCGGTTGACACTTCGTGCGATCGAGGCGGGAAAGCCCACGGTTGCGATCGGCCACGTCTTCGAAGCTGCGACAATGGTCGGATTGTCTTTATTTGGAGGGCAGCAGGAAACAACAGCACGACTATCAGAGACCAAGGTGAAGCTTGAACTTCTACCGGCGCGTATCCGTCATCAGAAGCCGGAGCTAAAAGATGATTTCTGACCTCTCCGAACTTTACGTTTGGATATGGCTACCAATGGAAACGCACCCGGTCGTCGCCGGGCGCGTGGTTCGTTCGCGTAACCAATTCTTTTTCAACTATGGTCGCAGTTACCTCGAACGAGAAAATGCAATCGCGATTTTCGATCTCGACCTCCCCCTAGAAGCGGGCATTATCGAACCTCCGGCGGGCCACCTTCTCGCCCCGTCCCTTCGCGATGCATTGCCCGACCGGTGGGGTCGCCGGGTTATTGTCAACGATCTGCTTGGACTGAGACGCGACGAGATCGATGAAGATGCCTTTGACGAAATGACTTTCATGCATCATTCGGGTTCCGACCGGATTGGAGCGCTCGACTTTCAAGAGAGCGCGAGCGAATACACACCTCGCGAAAGCGATAATGCGGCCTTGGTCGAGTTGCAGACTTTCGCAGACAAGGTAGAGGCAGGAGAACCGGTCCCGAAGGGCCTTGATCGCGTCATCCTTCACGGCAGCTCCATAGGCGGCGCCCGGCCTAAGGCCCTGATATCCGACGAGCAAGCGGGAAGACGACGCAAGCTGATTGCCAAGTTCTCAGCAATCAATGATACTTTTGCCATGGTCAGGGCGGAGTTTGTCGCAATGCGCCTGGCATCTCTTGCAGGCATCGCCGTGGCGCCGGTCGAGATAAACCGGGTTTTGGACCGCGACGTTCTTCTTGTGGAGCGCTTTGATCGCCTACCCTTGGGACAATCGTGGACCAAGCGCGCGATGGTTTCCGCCCTTACCTGGACGCAAGAGAACGAGCTCGCCGCTCACCATATCTCATACCAGATGCTAGCAGAGCTAATCCGGAGCCGATTTTCCAGTCCTCTGAAAACCCTGGAAGAATTATTTTCCCGGCTCTGCTTCAACATTCTCGTCGGGAATACCGATGATCACGCCCGCAACCATGCGGCCTTCTGGGATGGCGAGATGCTCAGCCTAACGCCAGCGTACGACATTGCGCCACAACGTCGAGGCACACCCGAGGCCAACCAGGCGATGATCGTCGGCGGAGCAACTCGGGCGGCTCAACTGACTAACGCATTGGCCGTCTCACCTTCGTTTTTGCTCTCTCAACCGCGAGCACGCGAAATTATCGACAACCAGGCTGCGGCAATAGTGGCCAACTGGCGATCGACCTGCGATGAAGCCGGGATGACCGCAATAGAGCGCCGCTTTTTTGAAGGGCGGCAGATCCTCAATGGGTACGCCTTCGATGGTTATGGCCCCGCCCCTCAACTTCCGAGCTGAACGAGCTGCAGAGCAGAGCATTTCCTTTTTGGGTACTTTTTGTAGGGGTTGCAATGACGCGGTCCCAGGAAACTCAAACCGCCGTGATGGCGCCCCTCCCCAGGGTAAAGGCCGTCCTCAATCTGTACGAGATAGGACAGCCATTGGCTCATGGAAACCGAGTTCTTGGGTGTGCTGATCAATCCGACACACCAGAGGTTCATCGAACTTCTTCCCGGCAATCAGTTGAGAGTTCTCAGAAGCCCAACGTGCGCGCGCTCAGAAGCGCGGAAGGATGCTCAAACTCGGGGGCCGACCATTTGGGGTCGGGAACCAATCCCGGATAGTGGCGTTTAACCGAGGATGTCGATGCCCTCCGACATCAGCTCAACTGTACGAGGCTCTGTGTTCTCTCCTGTTCGCAGAGCCTCATCCGTGACGGCTTTGAAACATGGAAGATCCAGGCTTCAACAGCTTTCGCTATGGATTGGCGGTGCTTCTAGTGCGCTGCCCACATCTCCGACCCTATGCCCATAGCGCCCATTGGTGGATCGAAGATATCGAGAACTACGGTGACGCCGTCAGGTTCCGCGACAAATTGCGTGCAGAGGGTGACAACAAGATGCTCCTTGAGGAATACGAGCAAATCTGCATTGAGCTTGAGGAGGAGGTGCTATCCTATTTTGGCGCGTCCGCCCTCGACCCGCCGTGACGAATTCTCTCCCCATCCCACTGCCGTGAGCGTATGATGACTTTGTGCCAATGAGACCCTTCCTTGGCATTCTTGGGACGACTTCAGGTCAACCTCCTCAAAGCTAGCCTGAAGTCTCACAGGTGTCCTGTCGCAAGGCAGGATGGGCTGAGGGGCTAGGTTCATGACAGCGATCCCCAGCGCGTACGTCCAGCTGCTGAACCTCCCCTCGCTTTCGCGCTAGGCCCTTGGTCCGTCTAGCGATCCCGGCAGACTGGCGTACTCTGTGGCTGTTCTGTCAGTGGCATGCAGGACAGGACAAGAAGGGAAGCCCTTGCCCCCACCCAAACCCGCACGGGCTTCCCTTCAAATCACCATAGGCGTTACAAAGCCACCGCCATTGTCATTGGCCCTATTTCAGCGCGCTGCTACATGAAAAACATCTTGCCCTACCGCACTGGTGACGGCGATTATCAAGCCCATCAGCCACATCCCGAACCGCTTCACTGTCAGCAGGATCTCCAGGTTGTCGTTGATGACGACCAGGCTGTCCTTCTTCTTGAGCATGAACTGCAGCGCCTGACGCCCCTTCCTCGTTGAAGCTCGCGACCAAAGCTTTCCTCTCTCAGACACAAGCCGCCGTCTCCGGTTCTAATGCAGAGACGACGGCCAGCGTGCACCCGTTACCAAGAGAGGCTTCCCTATTGCGAAATTCAGGAAGCATCCAAACCGTAGCGTCTGATTATCGTTCGGGCTTTCAAGAATTTGATGCGCTTTCAAAATCTGAACATCGATTTGCACCCGAAGGCAGAATGAATAGGCAGATGGAATCAGCGCCAAAACAGCCAAAACTACGCGCCGAATAACATCAGCAAACGTCACTCCTAGGCAGTGCGGACGGATTTGACCGAGATGAACGTGGCCGCGATGGAAACGATGGCAGCGAAATTGCGCTTCGTCTTCTCGCAGTGTAGTGCGACCCGCTTGAAGCGCTTGAGCTTGCCGACGGCCTGATGCGAGCGCGGCCTTTGTAGATTGCCTTTGCGAAGAAGCCCCGCTTTCCCTTCTCGTTGGATTTGTGCGGGATCACCGGAATGATGCCGCGCGACCGGGCCGCGTTGCGATTGGCCTTGCTGGCGTATCGGCGACCGGAGATTCGGGAGCGATGGCAAGCGATTGAGCGCTGCAAAGATCGCGCAGCCACACCCGGTTAGGAACTGCGCATCCTTGCTCGCGAGAAACAGGACGACAGGAGCGATATCTTCCTCCGGCGTCCCGAATCGAGCGAGGGCGTTTGTCGACGGGGGTACTTCCGTCTCCTTGCTCCACTTTTCGGCAAGCGGCAGGACGTTGTTCGGTGATCATGTCGCTTGCCCATTCGCGCGCTGCCGTCGCGTCCGTGGACATCGCCCTGGACTTCTGCAATTGTGCATTGTCCGGCGGCGTTCGTCGCTGCCAAGGATTTTATCTCGATCATCGGGGTGCCTCACCTGGGAAAGATCGATCCATGTCCTTGCGGATCCTCATTGTCGAAGACGAAATGCTCATCGCATGCACGTTGGAAGCAACCCTCAGGGATCTGGGCCACGAGGTGGTCGGGTTCGCGGGACGGCTCGATGAGGCTCTGGAGATGGTCGGGTCGAGAGAGTTCGACGTTGCGATGCTTGACCTGAAGCTCGGTACCGAAATGACGTTTCCAGTCGCCGATCTTCTCATCGAACTGAACAAGAAGTTCATCTTCTCAACCGGATTTGATGAGGTGGAGGTAGATGGCCCCATATAGCCAGCCTGTTCTCAAAAAACCCTATGACGAAGCACGGCTAGTCGAGTTGATGACGCAGGTGTCGTAAGGCAACGGGATTTGCTCTTCGACGCAGTCGGCTTGCCAGGCCCGGCAAATCAGCTCACCTCCGCCTCCCATGAGCGAGATCGCGCGACCGTTAGTGTCAGAGGATCATCCTGGTCGGACGTACGATGCCAGAATGCCATGCAGTCCAGCATCTGGTGGAGCGGCCCCGCCGAAGCCGTCGCGGCGGTCATCGAAGTTGCCGATCCTGATTATATTCGGCAACAGCCGGAGGCCAGGTCACAATCGACACGCCGGGCGCGTCCGTCCGCGAACCCGGCTTATGGAAAGGGCAGGCAGCAATCCGACACGGATCGTCAGCGCGACGATCTGGCTTGCTGAATCTCCAGGCTCGAAGAAATGAATGCCGTCTGGGACGCCTGGGTGCCTTCGAGTCATGCGCCGGCGCGCGCCACGGTCGAAGCAAGGCTCGCCGGGCCTAAGGGCCTAAATTCACTGTCGAGATCGGCATCATCGCAGCGATCGGGAACTGACGGTTCGTGCCTCCGTCATCTCGCGGGACGGATAGGAATTCGGAAAACTCAAGCTCTCCTTCGTGGCAAGGCGTCGCCTGCCAATGATAAGAGCGGCGCATAGTCGGCTTCGGAAAGCACCGAAAAATCAACGGCCAGCGATGGCTCCTTGATCGCGGCGCTAAGCCCATTTCGCAAGAGCAGGACTCTCTCGTCCGATGCATCGCCTGAGGTGATGAATGGCAGACCCGGGCCGTTGGGCGTTTCGGCGATGATGCGAACCGCTTGGCGATTGCCGGGATCGAAGCGCCGAATATCAGCACAGGTGACGCAATCGATGGAGGCACTCTCCGCCGTCCCTCGACAACGGCGGCGATGCTGCCACGGTGGCTGCCGGTTTCGACAATCCGGCCAAAGAAACGGCCGCTGCCGGCAAGCGGAGCGACCGCTGCGCGAAAGAAATTGCTGCCGGAATTGCTGTCAGGGCTATTGATCGCAGCCGTGGTGCCCCGCAAATCCTCGAGCGAGCAAACGGGAGAATCCTTGCGGACGACAATGAAGCTGCGCATCAACGGGCCGTCGCAGCCGGGATGGTCATAGACCGGCGTCGCCACCAGGCGAACCCTGCCTCGCAGGCTCTTCGCAAAGGGATAGTCGCATGCCTGCGAGAGAAGAAGATCCGGCCTCAGCCAGGCTTCGTCATAGGGAACCGTCCAATCGAGTTTTTCAGGCAAACTCCTGAGGTCGGCATTCGAGAGATAATGCCGGAGGAACGACCATAGTTCAGCCGTCGCATCTGCGAGTGGCTCCGATGTGACATACATGGCGACGCTGACGAGAGACATTCTGGTCCTTTGCGGCGAAAGCGCAAGTATCGACCGGTTCAGGCAATGCCGCCCAGGCATACATATTTAAGCTCGGTATATTCGTCCAATCCGTGCTTCGACCCTTCGCGACCGAGACCTGACATCTTCACACCGCCGAACGGAGCCTCGGCTGTGGAGACAAGACCGGTATTGACGCCGACCATCCCATATTCGAGGGCTTCGGCGACGCGAAATACCCGCGATAGATCGCGGGCGTAAAAATACGAAGCAAGCCCGAACTCGGTGTCGTTTGCCTGTTCGATGACGTCCTGCTCGTCGCGGAAGCGAAAAAGTGGTGCAAGCGGCCCGAAGGTTTCCTCGCGGGCGACCTGCATGCCGGCAGCGACATCGCGCAGGATTGTCGGCTCGAAGAAATGGCCGCCAAGTGCGTGGCGCTTGCCCCCAGAAACGATCCCGGCACCCTTTGCGACGGCGTCGCGGATATGGCTTTCGACTTTGGCGACGGCATTGTCGTCGATCAGCGGGCCAAGCACGACGTCACTGTCGAGACCGTTGCCGACCTTCAAGCCCGAAACCGCCGCGGCGAGCTTGGCGGCAAACGCCTCGTAGACACCGTCCTGGACATAAAGCCGATTGGCGCAGACGCAGGTCTGGCCGTTGTTGCGGAACTTGGCGATGAGCGTGCCTTCGACGGCAGCGTCGAGATCAGCGTCGTCGAACACGATGAAGGGTGCATTGCCGCCAAGCTCGAGGCCGAGCTTTTTGATCGTCGGCGCGCATTGCCGGTAAAGCAGCTCGCCCGTCCGGGTGGAGCCGGTGAATGTCAGGACCCGAACGTCACGGCTTGCCGTCAGCGCCCCGCCAATTGCCGCCGCGTCACCCGTGACGATGTTGAGAAGCGCCGGCGGCAGGCCGGCACGCTCGCCGAGAACGGCGATGGCGATGGCGGAGAATGGCGTCTGCAGCGCCGGCTTGAGAACGACGGCACAGCCGGCGGCAAGCGCGGGGCCAATCTTGCGGGTGATCATCGCGTTCGGAAAATTCCAGGGCGTGATCGCCGCCACCACGCCTGCCGGCTGTCGCAGGACGAGGATCCTCTTGTCGGCCTGATGTCCCGGGATGGTCTCGCCGTTGATGCGTCTCGCCTCTTCGGCGAACCATTCGATGAAGCTCGCGCCATAGGTGATTTCCCCCTTGGCCTCGGCCAGGGGTTTTCCCTGCTCCAGCGTCAGGATCATCGCCAGATCGTCGCGGTTTTCGATCATCAGCCGATGCCATGCCTTGAGAACGGCGGCGCGCTCCCCGGCGGTCTTCTTCGCCCAAAGCCTCTGGGCAATGACGGCGGCGCGGATGGCATCTTCCGTTTCCGCCGCACCGAGGTCAGGGACCACCCCCAGCGGCTCGCCTGTCGCCGGATTGCGGATCGCCGCCGCCTTGCGGCCTTCCGCTTCTATCCAGCGATCGGCGATGGGGCATGCCTGACGGAACAGCGAGGGATCATTGAGCTTCATATGACAACTTTCAACAGAACACGTGAGCGGCACCGGGATCGAAATCCAGATGGACTATATCTCCGCGGCTGAGCCCCGCGATAGCCTCATGACCGAACGGCAGGCGAACCGCCAGCGCCTCGCCTGTCGCCATCTCGGTCGATACGTGAATATTGTTGCCGAGAAAGGTAATGTCGCTGACAGTTGCGGCAAGACCCGCTCCCGCCGCTTGGGCGCGCGACAATCGAATGCGTTCAGGCCTCAGCATCAGGGCTGCCCTCGTCCCGGAGGTTCCGTTTCCATGCACCGGAATATGATTGAAGACGCTCCCGCCGCCAAGCGAAATGGTGGCCTGCCCATCGGAGGATGATAGCAGGTCGCATGAAATGAAGTCGCTGTCGCCGATGAATTCGGCAACGAAGCGGGTCCGCGGATTGGCGTAGAGTTCCGGCCCCGTCCCGATCTGATCGATGACGCCTTTGGAAAAGACGGCGATCCGGTCGGAGAGCCGCAGCGCCTCCTCCTGATCGTGCGTGACGTAGAGGATCGTCACTTCGGTCTGCTGATGGATTCGGCGGATCTCATGCTGGATTTCCTCGCGCAGCTTCTTGTCGAGCGCCGACAGCGGCTCGTCCATCAGAAGCACCGGCGGATCATAGGCAAGGGCTCTGGCAAGGGCGACACGCTGCTGCTGGCCGCCGGACATTTGCGCGGGCTTGCGATCTTCGAAGCCTTCGAGCCTGACGAGTCGCAGCATCTCCTTCACCTTGCGGTCGACCTCGGCCTTGGACTTGCGCCGGACCTTCAGCGGGAATGCGATGTTTTCGCCCACCGTCAGATGCGGAAACAGGGTGTAGCGCTGGAACACCATGCCGATGTTGCGCTTGTGCGACGGCGTGGCGAGGAGGGTCTTGCCCTCTAATGTGATGTCGCCTTTCGTCGGAGTTTCAAACCCGGCGAGGATGTAGAGGGTGGTGCTTTTCCCGGATCCGGACGGTCCGAGAAAGGTCAGGAACTCCCCGCGCCGAACGTCGAGATTGACGTCGTGAACGGCAACGACAGGGCCGTATTCCCTGCGTATTCCGCGGATCTGAAGGAATGGTTCTTTCATTGTTTCAGTACCTTACGCACGATGGCAACCAGCGCCATCAAGAGGATCGTCAAAAGGATGAGAAGGGTCGACGCCGCAGCGACAACTGGCGTCAGATCTTGCCGCAGCGTCGCCCATACCTTTACCGGCAGCGTCTGCAGGGTCGGACTGGACATGAAGATCGCCACCACCACCTCGTCCCAGGATGTCAGGAACGAGAAGACGGCCGCCGAAAACAGCCCATGGCTGATCGCAGGCAGGGTGACCCTGATCTTTGCTTCCAGAGGGGAGGCGCCGCAAAGAACGGCCGCATCCTCGATCGACTTGTCGAAGCCCTCCAGCGCGCTGGAGATGGATAGGATCGAGAAAGGCAGCGCAAGAACGAGGTGCGAAATGACGAAGCCAGCCAACGTGCCGCCGAGGCCGATCCTCAGAAAGAAGGCATAGAGGGCAACCGCAAGAACCACGACAGGGAGGATCATCGGCGTCAGGAAAAGCGCTTTTAGCGCATCGCGGAACAGGAACGAACCGCGCACCAGCCCGAAGGACGTCACGAGCCCGAGCAGCACCGACAGGATCGTCACGATGACCGCGATCTTGAAGCTCGTCCAGGCCGATTCCAGCCAGCGCGGATCGGCAAAGAGCTCGCTGTACCATTGAAACGTCCAGCCGGGCGGCGGAAAGATCAGCCATTGCGAGGAGCCGAAGGAGAGCGCCGCGATAAAGACGATCGGCAGCACCAGAAAGGCCGCGGTCAGAAGCGTGATCGCCAGCAGGATATATTTCCACCAGCCGAGCCGGTCGAAGTTGAGCAACATGTCAACGTCCTCCCGGGTTCTGGTTGCCGAGGAAGCGCAGCTGCACGGCATAAAGCGACAAGGTCACCACGAGGAGAACCAGCGCTGCGGCACCTCCCATTCCCCAGTTGACCAGCGACTGCACGAATTGCGCAATCAGCTCTGCGAGCATCATGTTCGCGGTGCCGCCGAGAAGCGACGGCGTGACGAAATAACCAAGCGACATGACGAAGACCATGAGGGCACCGGCCGCCATGCCAGGCATGGCCAAGGGCAGCAGGACACGGGTCAGGCACTGCCACCGGTTGGCGCCGCAAAGTGCTGCCGCCTGCAGGGTCGACGGGTCGATCTTCTTGATCACGCCGTAGAGAGGCAGGATGATGAAGGGCAGCATGATATAGGTCATGCCGATCGTGACGCCGGTCAGGTTGTTGACGAGCGCCAGAGGTTTGTCGATCAGCCCCATTCCGATCAGCATCTTGTTGATTAGCCCCGTCCGCTGCAGCAGCACCATCCAGGCATAGGTGCGGGCAAGCAGGTTGGTCCACATCGACAGGAGCAGGATCGCAAAGATCACCGACGTCAGGCGCCCAGGCATGATTGCCAGCGCCCAGGCAACGGGAAATCCGATCAGCAGCGAAATCACCGTGACGAGACCCGAGACGATGAAGGTATTGGCGAAGATCTTGAGATAGGTCGCGGACCCGATCAGCTGCGCATAGTTTCCAAAGCCCGGCACAGGTTCCAGAACGCTTCGCAACAAGAGCACCGCCACCGGCGCGATGAAAAAGATCGTCACGAAGGCGAGAGCCGGAAGGACCCCGCCAAAACCTGTTGCCCTGCGCACCTTTGGCAGGGGCGCAATTGCGCCGGAGGCATCGCTATATGTCGACATGACAGTCCTTCCCACCCGTCAATTTATGCATGCGCCGAGGTCCAACAAACGCGCACCGACGCTGCGGGAGGCACGGCGAACATTCGCCGTGCCCGTTCAACTCAAGTTTCAGCCTATTTCGCCTGCCAGGCGTACCACTTCTCGCCGATGGCATCGCGATTGTCCGCCCAGTAGTTCATATCGGCATTCACCTGGCTGGCCGTCTGCTGATCCGGCAGGGTCTTGGCCGTCTCCGGATCCATCAGCTTGGCCGAGTCAACGTTGATTGGGGCATATCCGGTGGCTTTTGCAAGGGCGGCCTGCGGTTCGGCCGAGGTTGCCATTGCAATGAACTTCATCGCGGCTTCCGCGTTCGGCGAACCCTTCGGCACGACGAGCGAATCCGCAGCGGTGATGTTCTGTTCCCATGAGGTCTCAGTTTTGATACCGCTCGCCGCAAGCGCGGTCATGCGGCCATTCCAGACACTGCCGAAGGGAGCCTCGGCGGATGCCAGAAGCTGCTGCGACTGTGCGCCGCCCGACCACCAGACGATATCCGATTTGATCGTGTCGAGCTTGTTGAAGGCGCGGTCGAGATCAAGCGGATAAAGCTTGTCGGCAGCTACACCGTCGGCAAGCAGTGCCGCTTCGATCACGCCGGGAGCCGACCACTTGTAGAATGTGCGCTTTCCCGGAAACTTTGCCGTGTCGAACAGATCCGCCCATGTCTTCGGGCAGGCGCTGACGGCATCGGCATTGCAGCCAATCACGAAGGAATAATAGAAGCTGCCGACCGAATAATCGGTCACGAAGCGCGGATCGAGCTTGGATTTATCAATGATGGAGAAATCGAGCTTCTCGAGCTGGCCATTCTTGCCGGCCTGGGCGGCATAGTCGCCTTCGACGTCGACAACGTCCCAAGTGACCTGGCCAGCCTCGACCATCGCCTTGAGCTTGCCGTAATCCGTCGGCCCGTCCTGTACGACGGTGATACCGGTCTTCTCCGTGAACGGGCTTGCCCATGCGGCTTTCTGCGCGTCCTGGGTCGTTCCTCCCCAGCTCGAGAAGACCATGTTGTCGGCGTGCGCCGGTACGGACACAGCCACGAATGCGGCAACTGCCGCGACAGCAAATGTTGTTTTCATGTTCCCTTATCCTTGTTCTGGTTTGTCCTACGGGTATGCCTTATGCCGTCAGTGCGCCTCGCTCCTCGGAGAAAAGTTAGCTGGCTTCATAATCTTGCTTTCCGCCGCCTCGATGAGATCGCGGATTTTGGGCAGGAAGGCCTGCCACCGGGGATCCGCCAAAAGCCTCTGGCGCCTCGCTTCCCGGTCGTCCAGGCTCGCAAAGGCCCAGATGTGGACGATCTCGTTGATCGTTCCGATCTCCGAAAAGAAGTATCCAACGAGCGTACCGAGATGGCTCTTCTGGATCTCGATCCCCTCCTCCTCGACGACCTTGAGATATTGCGGGATCGTGCCGTTCTTCAGCCGATAGCTCCGGATCTCGTAAAACATCGGCGCTACCTCATCACGAAGGGATCGGGGATCGGATCGTCCGATGTCCTGAGCCAGATCGTCTTGGTACGGGTATAATCGAGCGCCGCGGCCATGCCGCCTTCTCTGCCATGGCCCGACAGGCCGAAACCGCCGAACGGCGCGATCGGTGATACCACGCGGTAGGTGTTGACCCAGACGATCCCGGCACGGAGCCCCTTCATCAGCCGGTGCGCCCGGGTCAGGTTCTGGGTGAAGACGCCGGAAGCCAGGCCATAACGGGTATCGTTGGCGAGCCGCAGCGCCTCGGCCTCCGTCTCGAATGACACGACGGACAAGACCGGCCCGAAGAATTCCTCGATCAGCGACGGCGAGGCGACATCATCGCAGTCGAGAATCGTCGGCGGGAAATAATAGCCGTCGCCGTCGATCTTGCGTCCTCCCGTGACCAGGCGGGCGCCGCTTTCGATCGACTTGGCGACGAGGACGCCGATATTGTCCTGCTGGCGCTTGGTGGCAAGCGGGCCGACTTCGGTCGCCATATCGAGCGGAGCACCGATCCGGATCGCCTCCGCCTTATCGCGCAGCAGGGCGACGAATTTATCCTTGACGCTGCGTTCGACGATCAGCCGTGACCCGGCAACGCAGCTTTGCCCTGTCGCGGCGAAGATGCCCGCGACCTGGGCGTTGGCAGCGCTCTCGAGGTCTGCGTCGGCAAAGACGATGAATGGCGACTTGCCGCCAAGTTCAAGCGAAGTGGAGGCGAGGTTTTCGGCCGAGTTGCGAACGACGTGCCGGGCGGTCTCGGGTCCGCCGGTGAAGGCGACATGCGCGATCTTCGGATGGCGGCCGAGGGCGGCGCCACAGGAGGCGCCGAAACCGGTGATGATGTTGACGACGCCGGCGGGAAAGCCTGCCTCGTGCACGAGCCGCGCAAATTCGAGAAGCGGCGCCGGCCCGTCTTCCGAGGCCTTGACCACCATCGTGCAGCCGGCCGCCAGCGCCGGGCCGATCTTCACTGCCGACAGGAAAAGCTGGCTGTTCCACGGTACGACCATCGCAACGACGCCGGTCGGCTCGCGGCGAAGCCAGACATCCATGTCGGGCTTGTCGATCGGCAGGTAGGCGCCTTCGATCTTGTCGGCGATGCCGGCATAGTAGCGATAGTATTCGGCAACGTAAGCGATCTGCGCCGATGTCTCGCGGATGATCTTGCCGGTGTCGCGCGTCTCCAGTTCAGCCAGCACCTGCGCGTTAGCAGCAACCAGGTCGGCCAGCTTGTAAAGCAGCTTGCCGCGTTGGGTGGCCGTCATTTTCGGCCACGCGCCTTCGTAAAGTGCCTTGTCGGCAGCGTTGACAGCCCGATCGACATCGCCCTCGCGCGCTTCGGGCATCTCAGCCCAGACCGTGCCGGAGGCTGGATCGATGCTCGAATAACAGGCCTCGCCATCTGAGAATTCGCCGTCGATGTAGTGCTGGAAACGCCGCATGGTCTTACTCCTGAAATGCCGGCATGACCTCGGTGATGAAGCGCTCGAGCGACGCCTTCTTGCGCTCGAAGCTCATGCCGGTGTCGATCCAGAAGGAATATTCGTCGTAGCCGAGCGCTTCGTACGCTTTGAGCCGCTCGATGACGGCCTCAGCGTCGCCAACGACATTGTTGGTGCGCATGACCTGGTCCGACAGCATCGCGTTTGCTCTGATCTGTTCGTCCGGGATCCGTTCGATCAGCCCCTGGGCAATCGGCTTCTCATTCTTGAACCAGGCGAAGAAGTAATTGTAGTAGACGCTCAGTTCATGGGCGGCCTGGGCGACATCGTCCTCTGACGAGCCGACATAGGTATGGCGCAGCAACATGATCTTGGGCCGCTCGATCTCGGGATTCTTGGCGCAGGCGTCGTTGAAGCGCTCCATCAACGACTGAACCTCGTCGTCGCCCTGCCAGAGCGGCGTGACTTGAACGTTGCAGCCGTTGGCGACGGCAAATTCGTGCGAGTTTGGATCGCGCGCCGCAACCCATATCGGCGGGTTCGGCTGCTGCAGCGGTTTCGGCGCCGACGTGGTCGACGGAAACTTGAAGAATTCCCCGTCATGCGCGTAGTCGCCGGCCCATATGCCTTTGACCGCCGGTATGAGCTCGCGCATGCGCTGGCCGGCGCCCCAGGCATCGAGACCGGGCAGCAGACGCTCGTATTCGAAGGAATAGGCGCCGCGCGCGATACCGATGTCGAGTCTTCCATCGCAGATGATGTCGGCCATGGCAGCCTCGCCGGCAAGCTTGATCGGATGCCAGAAGGGAGCGATCACCGTCCCCGTTCCAAGCCGTGCCCGCGATGTGCGGCGCGCCAGATCGGCAATGGTCACGAAAGGGTTGGGCGCAATGGTGAAATCCATGCCATGGTGCTCGCCCGTCCAGATCGCATGCATGCCGCCTTTGTCGGCGATCTCGCAGAGCGCGACGAATTCCTCGTAGAGGCTCTTGTGGCTTTGGCTGGCGTCAAGCCGTTCCATATGGACGAAGAGGGAGAACTTCATGCTTTTGCGTCCTTGGTTGGAATTGGGTGAACAGTGCCGCCGGTCTCGTCGCCGAAATAGACGCCGAAATTTCCGATCGAGCTTTCCATCGCAAAACGGTTAACGATATCGGCAGTCGAACTGGTCTTGAACTTTGCCGCAACCAATGCGTCGGGCTTCAGGAACCTGCCGCCGGCAGGCTCGCCCTCTCCGGCAACGGCGTGATAGACGATGTGCTGCTTGCCGTCGCTCTTGCCCTCATAAACCGAATAGAGAAAGCCGATGCTGACCTTCAGCCCGGTTGATGTTTCCAGGTATTTTTGCAGTGCCTCGGTCGGGTTGCCGTCATGGGCGTCGACGCTTGGCAGGGAGAGCACATCGTCGCCGAGCAGCAGAACTTCCCCGCGGCGCTCGACAACGGCCGCAAGTTCCATATTGCCTTCGCTTGCCGCGGACACTGCCTTGCTTGAGAGCGTCGGCGTGAAATAACCGCCTCGCGCATAGCCGAGACCGTTGCGGCCGCTATTGTCGAAAGCTTCGACGCACCCCATCAAGATGACGTGGTCGCCGGCCTCGATGACCTGCTCCATGGCACATTCGAACCAGGCCGCCACGCTTGAGAATATCGGGCAGCCTGCCGATCCCCTCGCCCACTCGACCGCCGCAAATCTGTCCTCGACCGGTCGCGCAAAGGTGTTCGACACGTCTTTCTGCGTTTCCGAAAGCACGTTGATCGCGAAATGCTGCGCTCCGGTCATGATGGCAAAATTGCGCGACGTCTTGGCAAGGCAGACGAGGAGAAGCGGTGGATTGAGCGAGACCGAGGTGAAGGAGTTTGCCGTGAAGCCGATCGGATTTCCCTCCCCGTCACAGGCGGTGACGACGGTCACCCCGGTCGGAAAGGCCCCGAATGCATCTCGCAGTGCTCTTGGGTCGACAGTCTGGATTGTCATCGTTCATCCTCCCCGGACGACAGCCACTCAGCGAGCACCGAATTGACGATATCAGGCGCGGTCAGGTTCACCATATGACGATGACCTTCGACGATTCGGGCGTAGCCCCGCGGCGCAAGCTCTGCCATTTGCGCTGCCATCAAGGGCGTCGAGTTCGGATCATCGGACCCCGTCAGAAACAGGGCCGGACCAGCCACGTCTTTCCAGCCGTCAGCATAAGTCTCGTCTCCTCCCGCGAAGGCGGCGTAAGCGACGGCATATCCCTGGGGATCAACGAGGTTCAGCCATTTTCTCGTCAATTCACGCGCAGTGACGCTGTCCGCATCCTCGCCGAACCAACGGGCCAGAGGGCCTTCCTTGTCCACGCCCGATACCGGAATGGCCGCGGCGCGCGAAAGCACGGCGGCCTTTGCTTCAGGCTCACGCCTGTAGACGCCGTTGAGGTAAGCGACACGGCTGATACGCTCGCCAAAGGTCGCGGCCGCCCCTCCCGAAACCAGTGCGCCCATCGAGTGCCCGGCAACATTTGCCGTTTCGATTGCCATCTCGTCGAGAAAGCGTCCGAACCAGGCGACGAACTCCTCGAGCCGACTGCCCGCCGGCAGCTTTGCGCTCTCCCCATGTCCCGGCATATCGACAGCGATGACGCGATGGCCTGCAGACAGGAATGCGATCTGCGGAGCCCAGGCCTCGAGCCGCATGCCGACGCCATGAATGAGAATCAGCGGCTCACCGCTGCCGGCCTCGTGATAGGCCGTTCCGCTTGCCGTCGTCTTTCGGGGCAAGGCACCGGCAGCGTTTGTTGCTGCAGCGGTGCGTGTGGTCGATCCGGCTGTCAGCATCTCAGAGCGCTCCTTCAAACGCCCGCAGGATTGGCAACGTCCTGCCCCAGGTCTTTCAGATCCTGGTAGCGGTCGCCGATGCGGTGATGGGGGCGCCCGCCTATTGAAGCACCGAGAGCCACGACGATTTCGTCGGCAGCAGGCGCGTCGGGGATCGACGTCTGGATGGTCAGGTAGTGCGAACGGCGGCCTTCATCGTTCTTGTCCATCAGCGGGATCATGATCGGCGCATTGGCTGGACCGCGTGTGTTGCAGAAGGCGAGATAGGATTTGGCGCCGACGGCCTGGCGATAAAAATTCCCGAAGCGTAGCGTGTGGATGAGCGCGGACCCGTGTTCGATTTCGCCGTCCAGGCCGACGACAGCTGACTTTCCGTATCCCTCGACAGCCTCGCCGGACCCAACCGCATCAATGATCATCTTGGTCAGCAACTCGCCGAGCACCGGAGCGCCTGCGTGAATTTCGGGCTTGAGGTCGTCGACAAAGCCGCGACCCGCCCAGGGATTTTTCACGACCGCGAAGGCGGTAAACAGGTTCAGCGGAACCGCCGCAGCCTTGCCGCCTTCGATCAGTGTCGTCTCGATCTGCAGTCCCGTCTTGCGAATTTGAATGGCCATCGAACACCTCATCTGTCAATTTCGTATTATGGTATACCATCGCAAATAAGTGTCAAGTTGGTTCCTGCGAGGACGCAGTTCAGGCCGAGGCGGCGATTTTCAATTTGGCGCGCGTGTGCTCTCACGCTTGGAAAGCGCCTCTTCTTTCAGCTTATTGTCAGCAGTCACAGCCCCCCGGCGGCGCACCGAAGGCGCACGACAAGTCCGGAGGTCACGATTACCCCCAGTTCATATGATACCGCCTTATGTATTATTTATTATGGCATACCATCACATTGAGCAAAGGTGGGTGTCAAGCTTAGAGTGCGGGTCTGCTAAATTCCTAGGAATGTGATTGCGCCTGCTAGAGTGACATCGACAGATGCTCGGTGCCGGCGCTTGCCATCCGCCGCCGACGAAGACCGCGGCGGTCTCCGCCGTGCCTAGAACAGGATGATTTTAGGCCGGGTCGGCCTAAAATCTGAATCCTGTTCTAAATTTTATAGTGAGAGCATGATGTCGTCCGAAAACCGCCTACGCTTTTCGGCATCATGCTCTATTCGGAAGGCTTCTTCGCCGACAGCACCCCTTCGGCGATCGCGCTCGCGGCGGCGACGTGATCCATCGCCGCCCGGTAGGCCCCCTCGCCGTCGCCGCGGCGGATGGCGTCCACGATCTTCGACATCTGCAGCGGCCCTTCGATGCCGCGCCTCTCCGTCTTGATCGTCATCGAGCGCAGGTGGTTTATGCGCACGGTGAGAAGATTGACGACACCCCAGGCAACGTTCCTGTCAACCATCGTGAACAGCGTCTGATAGAAGGAAGAGGTGTTCGTCAGCACAGCCGACATGTCTTTGTCGCGGTAACTATTGCGTATTCCCGCCAGCGATTCCTCCAGCGCGGCGACGATCTCCGGGCTGCGGCGCTCCGCGCACAGCCGCGCTGCCATGCCTTCCAGCGCGCCACGGATCTCATAGATCTGTTTGGCTTCCTCGATGTCGAGCTGCGCGACGATCGGCCCCTTGTTCGGCAGATTGGCGACAAGCCCTTCCGATTCCAAATGTCTCAGAACCTCGCGCACAACTGTTCGGCTGACGCCGAGCTGGGCGCAGAGGTCACGCTCGACAAGGCGATCTCCGGGACGGAAATATCCGTTTACGATGGCTTCGCGGACCTTGTCGAGGGCCAATTCCCGCAAGGTCTTTGCAGGACGCTCAACTCTAATTGCGTCCTTCAGAGCACCGCTCATTCTGTACCTCAGTGTTGGACTTTGCACACTCAACTTCCGCCGCCGCGGCCGAATGCAAGAATCGTATTATGGCGTACCGGATACTGTAGCTGTCGGCGGCCGGCAATTCAACAAGCGCGGTGCCGACCTATAGCGCCGCCCGTCTTTTTAGACGCGCAAAGGACGCTGTAGCACTTGATCTGCTGCCTAGATGTTGCGAGCTAGATGCCGTAATGGGCCGGCGTCTCATGAGTAGCCAGTT
>NZ_CBYB010000041.1 GCF_000577275.2 Rhizobium favelukesii | reverse complement strand
AGTCTGTCATGACCCGTCATCGCACATCAAATTCCAGGTTTCGTTAAGTTGACGATACCGACGACGCAGAGAGTTTCAAGCAAGAGCGACAAGACGTCAGGCGCTTACAAGAGTGCAGGAACGCTTTCTGATGGCGTTGTTGTTCTCACCCCAAAAAGCAAACCCACGCATTTTACCTCCCGCGAGATCAAGACGACGATCGAAAAGGTACGGCGCGATGCTTCAACCGGCCGCTTTCTTGATGTCGCGGACACCAAGAAATAAATGCCAGGCGAAAATCGGGACGTTTTCGTCAATTGCCCCTTTGACGCGGAATATCGTCAGTTTTTCTACGCAATAGTCTTCACCGTCATCCGGTCGGGTTATGTCGCCCGCTGCGCTTGAGACAGACAATGCGGCCGATAACCGGTTTGACAAGATCTGCCGGATAGTCGGAGAGTGCTGTTACGGCATACACGACATCTCGCGCACCGAAGTTGACGGCAACCCTCCTCTGCCGCGCTTCAATATGCCCCTGGAACTGGGGTTTTTCTGGGCGCAAAGAAGTACGGCGGGGCCAAGCACCGCAACAAATCCTGCATTATTTTCGATAGAGAACAGTATCGATTTCAGCGTTACATATCGGATATTGCTGGTCAGGACATTCATTCGCACCAAGGCGACGTTGACCGATTGATCGTAGAACTCGCCACCTGGCTAAGAGCGCAGAGCGGTGATGCGCACGTACCGGGCGGCGTAGCACTCAGCGCAGAGTTTGCCGCCTTCAATCTAAAGCTTCCAGCAATTTACGCCGCGCGGCAATTGGACCCTGCGCCCGCTCGCGCTCGCGCTCGCGCTCGACGACATAGTTAGTCTATCATCACGCCATATAACGCCCAGGTGCTAGAGATCCAAAAGCGATTGCCGTCCGCGAGGGTTGGCACCGTCGACAAATTCCAGGGACAGGAAGCGCCGATCGCGATCTATTCGATGGCGACGTCGAGTTACGCGGAAGCCCCGCGAGGCATGGAGTTTCTTTACAGCTCCAATCGGTTCAACGTTGCGATCTCCCGCGCGAAATGTCTGGCAATACTGGTCGCGTCGCCGGCAATCTTCGACGTCGACTGCAAAACGCCTCGGCAAATGCAGTTGGCCAATTCCTTCTGCAGGCATCTCGAGTTGGCCAGCACCGTTCAGTAGCAAACATACCCTAATACGGCATCTTGCTGAATTCGACTCACGGGCTTCCCAAAACGCGATGAATCTGAATCTCTGGTGCAAATCGGAGGTGTGCGATGGGTTCAGCGATTTCGTTACGAGAGGATTTCGACGCAGAGCGTTTGCGGCGTCTGGCGCGCCAGACCAAGGATGCCGCGCAGGCACGCCCTCTCCTGGCGCTTGCCTTCGATATATGACGGCGGCTCGCGCTCGGATGCGGCGCGGCTGGGCAATGTCACGCTTCAGATCGTGCGGGATTGGGTCTTGCGGTTCAATGCGCATGGCCCTGACGGGCTGATCAACGGCAAGGCTCCTGGGCCCAAGTCACGGTTGGACGATACTCAGCGGGCGGCGCTGGCGCAGGCCATGGAACGGGGGCCGGCACCCTATCTCGATGGTGTCGTGCGCTGGCGTCTGTGTGATCTGGTCCAGTGGCTCTGGCACGAGTTTGGTGTCTCAGTGAGCGAACAGACGCTGAGCGGGAGGTGCGTGCCATGGGGTACCGCAAGCTCGCCGCACGGCCAAAGCATCATGCGCAGGACCCTCAAGCGATGGAGGAGTTTAAAAAAACTTTCCCGCAGCAGCGGCGCAAGTCGCCGATGGAGCCGCCAAAGGCAAGCGGCTAGAAATTTGGTTTCAAGATGAAGCCCGTGTCGGTCAAAAGAACAAGATCACCCGCCGCTGGGCAAAGCGTGGAACGCGACCTTCAGCACCGCACGACCAGCGAACCCGATCAGCCTACATCTTCGGCGCGATCTGCCCCAAGCTCGGCAAGGCGGCAGCGCTGGTTATGCCCTGGTGTGACACATACGCCATGACCCAGCATCTGGCCGAAATATCCCGCCATGTGGCCGATGACGCGCATGCCATCCTCATCATGGATCAGGCTGGGTGGCACATGTCCAACAACCTCGTCGTGCCCACGAATATCACCATCCTGCCACTGCCGCCGAAATCACCGGAGCTCAACCCGGTCGAAAACCTCTGGCTCTTCATGCGCGAAAACTGGCTGTCGAACCGCATCTTCAAATCCTATGACGATATCGTCGCCCATTGCTGCGATGCCTAGCGCAAGCTCGAAAACCAGCCTTGGCGCATCATGTCCATCGGCCGAAGAGAATGGACAAATGGGTTCTGATCAGTGAGGAGGCGTATAAGAGGTCTTGGCCTCAAGGAGGGCCCGGAAAATGAGCCGCAGGTCGGCTATGTCTAGGAGGACGCCATCCACTCCGATGTCGGTCATCGACCGAATGAGCATGGACTGGTTGTCGAGCGACGGAATAAAACCCCAGCTCTGCCAGAAGTGCTCCGCTTCTTCATCGATGGCGCGAAAAGCCTCCCGGACAAGGGCCGTTCCAATACGCGACCGATATGGCCGCAATCGGGACGGCCGGTTCGGATCTTGCTGACACTCTCGTCGAGGATCGCAGTCTGCGCTTGCTCCCGACGCATGAATTCGGTCCGCGACAGCCCGGTCAGGGCCGCGCCCCGATCGATGATCGCGAGATCGTCATCGCGAAAGCGCATGGAAACAGGCGTTCCCTTTCGGGAATTGGTGGCGGCCATATGGGTCTCTTTTCGAAGTGGAGCAGAATGTAATGCAAGACGCATACATGTCTGACCGTCAGGCTTGGGAAAGGCGCTCATGGGCGCCGTTCTGGGAGGCTTGCCAGACCGGGATGCCGAAGCGGCGCGCGTTGTCGCTAGGCTGCCAGTGACGCGGTTTTCGAGAGCCGGCCTTTTCGCGCGGTTCCAGTGAGGAAAGAAGCGGCTCACGCCGCCTCTCCCTCGCCTGCATGACGCGGCTGCAGATGGTGTAGGTAGCTGACAGCGCGCTGCGAATGGCTGGCCGCGGTAAAGATCGCCCGCTTGTCGTCTGCGAGGACCTTGAGCCAGGAAGCGAGGTAGCTCGCATGGTCGGACCGTGGTTCAAGTTCTGGAACAATGCCGAGATCAGCGCAGAGGAAGCAACTGCCGAGCTCGGCGATCAGTTCCTCGCGGGCGCGTTCGCTATTGTCCTTGGCGTAACGGCTGAGATCGCGATCGAGACGATGCGAGGCTGCCGTCCAGTGGGTCAGCTCATGACTCAAGATGGCGACGTAGGCTGCATCGTCCCTGAAATCATCAAAGGATGGCATCTGGATAGTCGTGTGCCGCCGCATAATAGGCCGACGAACCCCCGTGGCGGATCAGCGCGCCGGTGTTGGCAAAGAAACGACCGGCCTCGCCGATACGGTCAAATGGATGTGACGGGGTTGCGATCTTTGGAAACCGGCCGTCAAGACCAGCGATCTGATCGGCGTTAAAGACCGTGTATGTTTTCATGAACGGGATGTTGAGTTCGACCGCCTCGCCGGTTTCAGCAGTTTCGGTGCGGATGAACGAGCTGGCGAAGACGACCGATGTGCCGGTTTCGCCTTTGCGGACGGCAGCCCCCAGTTCTAATGCCTGGCGGAAGGTCATCCAGGTGGCCGACGAGAAACTGCGGGCAATCGCTTCGGACCAGAGGATGAGGACGTTGATGCCGGAGTACGGCTCGCCATTGTGGCGCAGCGGCCGGGTGATTCGGTCGCCTTGAGATGCCGTGTTCCAGGGCTGCATCCAGGGTCTGACGCCCTGCTCGAGTTCGGCGATGATCTTGTCGGTGATGCGGCTGTAGATTTCGGATCGTTGCTGGGTTGGCTGCCTCGTCATGTCTAAACCTCCGTTTAAGGTCGCGACGATCGCGACCTGCTACGGCGGTCCCGCAAGCCGGGCTCAAAGCGCTGGCCTGCACCCGATAGGGCCGCAACGGCAGTGGAGGACGGCAACGCCGTTGCGGGGCAGCGCGGGCCCGGCAGGACCTCAAAGCCGGGGCAGGACGCGAGGCGCGGACATCACCGGTATGTTCAACGGCAGGAGCGGAACCAAGATCGGCAGATGATGGGCAGCGGAACAGAGAGGGTTAGCCGAACACCGTTAGACACGTCCGCCCTGATGGCGCCATGCCCAGGGTGGCACGGTACGGCTTGCCGACAATAAAGGCGAAGGCGCTGTGTTCGAGTTTGGCGCCCCGATTGGATCGCGATGACGGTCGCGATCTGCGCGGTCTCATAATGAACGCCTTGCGGAAGAGAGAGTCTGGACCATGTCGTGGCTTGGTGCGGGCCGTAACGGCACGCTGCTACGCAGGCGCCGGTTGGTCGCAAGTTGGTAACAGGCCCTGACCGCTCGACGCCCAGTATAAACGACGTTGAAGAATCGTGACTCGACTCGTCCCTCACGCCAGTAGTTCAATCCGAAAACAGGGGTGGGAGGTTAGGTCGATGAGATACGCACGGGATGATGCTCGGGCTTATGCGATCAAGATAGTCTCGGTATTGCTGGCATCAGCCGTGACGGCCGGGGTTCCGACCTGGATTGTCGCCAGAGCCATGGGGTTTTGACAGACGGCAATACCGCCCTTGAGGTGCCTGCGGTCGAAAAAGCTAGGCAGAGGCGAGCAATGGCGCTCGCCCCTTGCGAGCTTGCGACATATCCTTGTTCTCTATCGGTCAAATCGCTCCAGCATCTTTCGCAGTTGGGCGTTTTGACGTTGAAGCTTCTGCGCCAGCTGACTGCGCAGCTGCCGGATTTCGGCCGACGCATTTGTCTTTCGAAACACGCGCGCCTTGCGCGGTTTCGTTGTCGCCAAAACCTCGACAGGCGCAGGTTGCAAGCCAAGGCCCGTCGTCGAGGCGTGATCATCGACCTGCCGCAAGGCGGGTTCGTCTGGACCATCCGGTCCTTCGACGAGCCTCTCAATATTGCGAACATCATCAGAGGCGTTCGAATGCGCATCGACCGGATTGGCGGCGTCCTGCGCACCGTCGGTGGGCGGCACCGATGCGGCTGGTGGCTGGAGCTGAGCCGGCTCCTGCGTCTCTTCGGCTACCGGCTTATCGGATGTGTCCTCGACGGCCGCGTTCTCATGGTCCTTGCCATGTCGTCTCGTCAGTCCAACCAGAAATTTCCAAGGGGACGCCGCCATCTTTCCTCAACCTCTCGGCTTTTTCCTTGCCATCGAACAGTCCTTGGACTGCATCGGTTGCGGACGGACCGCCGCCGATGTTCATGGCCAATGGGAGCAGGGATTAAATACGGTCGGCCTTAGCCGACGCGCTTGCAGGCGGCCAGTCAGGCAAGACCGTCAGGCAAGACCGAGGCGCTTGCGCAGATCGGCGTTTTCCTGGCGAAGCTTTTCTGCAAGCGACTTGCGCAGCATCTGGTTTTCCTCCTCCAGCCGGACGAGTTCCGCCATCTCGTCGGCAGCCGAAATGGGAGCATTTGTCGCGGCGGGGGTGGACTTTGCAGCGCTCGTTTTGCCAACCAGCTTCGGTCCACGTGTGGCTTTTGCGACGATCGGCTTGGTTTTGGCAGCACCCGCCGGCCTGCCCCGCTTTGCCGGTGCAGGAGGCGACTGGGTCTCCACCGTGATATCGGCACTTGCCGTCTCGAGCGTCGCCTTTTTGGCGCGCGGTGCACGCTGCTTCTTCGGCTCCGCCGCTGTTACAGGATCGGTGATCACGGAATCGGTATTGACAGTCGCGTTGGTTTCGTTGACCATAAATCTCCTCTCGTGCCAACATCGTTGTTGGCTGACACCGGCGATGAAGAAATCGCCTTATCTAGCTCTACGATCTGATGACCGGCGTCATCGGAAACGTCGGAGCTTACCGCAGCCGACACCGCCTTGAGATCCAGATTGCCCCCAGATCGAGACCGGTTTCGACGTCTGCCGCCGACGGCCGGATTTGGGTTCAAACAACGAAGTTTCGTTGCGGCTTTTTCATGTTATTGGAACCTTGAACTTAGCGAGGGAGGTGACGCTGGCCAGCGGCACAGTGGCTTTATCCTCGTCAATAGCGTCATCAACTGCATCAGTCGAGGGCGACGCGCCTCCCAGATGGCGCCCGGATACGAATAGGGGCGCGATACGAATGTATCGTGCAATGATCACATCCTTGGATTGTGTGTATAGAAAGAATCCCGTAAAAGGATTTGGTGTGCAATCATGATGGAACCGCTACGATGGATGCGATTCTGACTGAAGGCTTTGATGCGGCTTTGACCCTGACCGACCATATCGAGCACCTGCCGGACAGGAAGCGGCGCGAACTAGCGCGCATCATTGAGATCCTGTTTGCCGAGGTCGAAGCCTTCCAGGCAAGCAAGCTGTCGGCGAAGCGCAATGCCGGCAGGATTCTGATGGTCCTCCTCTATGGATCTTACGCCCGCGGCGACTGGGTCGAGGATCACTTGAGCGGCTATCGCTCCGACTACGATCTGTTGATCGTCGTCAACAGCAAAACCTTCGCCGAGGAGCAGGAACTCTGGGAAGGCATCGAGGAGCGGCTCTTGAAGGAGCAGATCGCTCATCGCATCGAAACACCGGTCGTGCCGATCGTCCACACGCTGGCGGACGTTAACGACCAGCTTTCCCGCGGCCGGCCCTTCTTCGTCGACATCGCCAGGGACGGCATTGCCCTCTACGAGGAGCCCGGCCATTCACTGGCGCAGCCGAAGCCGTTGACGGCGGAGGAGCAGCGACGCGAAGCGGAGAGCCACTTCGAACAATGGCGCCAGTTGTCTGAAGAAGCATTGAGACTTGCTGAATACGGCCTGTCGAATGGCATTTGGCGTCACGGCGTTTTCATGCTCCACCAAGCGACCGAGAGTGCCTACCACTGCGCGCTGCTGACGCTCTATAGTCCCAAATCCCATCGTCTGAAGGTTCTTCGATCTCAGGCCGAAGGACTCGATATCAGGCTGGTCGAGGCCTGGCCGCGCGATAGCCGGTTTTCACGACGCTGCTTCGAGTTGCTGTCGCGGGCCTATGTGGAAGCGCGATATTCCTCGAAATACACAATAAGCAACGAGGAGCTCGGCTGGCTGGTCGAGCGCGTGAAGGCTCTGCAGACACGCGTTGAAGCAATCTGCAAAGAACGGCTTTCCTTGTAATCGATTCAGCCGTCTGCTGCTCTTGAACGGATTCGAACCGCAGACCATACGATCCCAAAAAGGTTTTGGGGTGATCTGAGGAATCTAAAAGGACATCGCTAGCGGGTGCCCGCGCCCGATTTCAGTCTTGCCACGGGTCGACTACGATCACGCCGGTATCATCGAAATCCTGAACATTACGCGTGACTACAGTTAAACCGCGAACCAGCGCGGTAGCGGCGATCAAAGCATCAGCCTCGTTGCGGCGGTCTGGAATATGTAAGTGGGCACAACGCGTCGCTATCGCGTCATCGATTGGCAGAACTCGCTCGGCGAATTCAGGGCGAACACGGCTATCCATCCACCCCCGCAAGCGAGAGCCCTGGGCAGCGTCGCGACGCTGGATGGTTAATATTCCGCGCTCAATTTCCAGGATCGTAATTGCGGAAATGAACAAGTCATTGGAATCTTGCGCACCGACCCAAGAGCTGGCTCGGGAAAACTGTACAGCCGGTATAAGTGGAATTTCTGCCTGACTTTGGCTTAAATGCCGGAAACAGGAGAGAGCATGTCGAGACGACCGCGCCGGAATCATGGCC
>NZ_CBYB010000040.1 GCF_000577275.2 Rhizobium favelukesii | reverse complement strand
TTTCCGACACCTCCTGGCCCGGTTACGAGCGGATTCCCGGCTTGGTGATGCAGGGCTATACGGCGCCTGTGCGCGAGGCGCTGCGCCAGATGCCCACGCCGCCGACGCATGTCTTCATTCAGTCCGGCGTCGGCGGCATCGCCGCTGCCGTCGCAGGCCACCTATCGATCACGCTCGGTGAGCGGCGACCGGTCTTTACGGTCGTCGATCCCGCCCGCGCCGCCTGTCTTTTCGAGACGGCACGCGCCGGCCACCCGGTGACGGTGCCGCATGGCGAACCGACCGTCATGGCGATGCTGGAATGCTATTATCCGCCGCTGCTGCTCGTTTGCCTTGCCAAGACTGCGCGCGACTACCCAGCAATGACCGCAGCCGAGCACTTCGCGATCAACGTACTTTCAGAAGCGCAGAAGGATGTGTCCATTAAATTTGCCCGCCCCTTGGAAGATCGCTTCGCTGCTGTCGACTGGGCAAGGGGTCCGAACGGCTGTCCGATATTCGCGCAGGTGGCGGCGTGGTTTGAATGTTCGATGCATGATGTTATCGAGGCGGGCGACCATGTCATGATGGTCGGTCGCGTGACGGCCTTCGAAAGCAGCGGCTTGAATGGTCTGGGCTATGCTCGCGGCGGCTACTTCGCTCTGAGCGTCGCGGCAAAGCCTCATTCCTCTGTAGCGGGCGGAGAGATCGGCGCCGGCGCCGTGTTGGAGCGCCACGGATCGCTTTTTCCATTGGGCGACGAAAACCTGTCCCTTCCGAGTTACAACGCAGCGGGCGGTGACCCAGCAAAGACGCTGGCGTCCCAGCTCGAACGATTGGGACTGAGCGTCCACGATTGGTTTTCTCTGCTCGATCTTTAAGGACAGAGGACCGGCGACAGGTCTACCGCGAGCTTGAAGGCCCACGTTCACCCGCGCGTAAGGCCGCGGCTCATGAACTGCTCGGCAAGCGCAAGCTGCTCTCGCAGATGCTTGCAGTCGAGTAGAAGGGTGGCGATCGTGGCGCGTGCAGGTTCATCGTGCCAGGCGAGGGCGGCCTCAACCTCCCAATCGAAATCGGCGGTTGGGCTTCCTTTCCGAGGCGGATCATTGCAATTTCAGGCTCAGTTGGATGCCACGTTGGGGGATTATCAAGGGCTTGCCAATGTCAATCCGCCCGAATACCTCGCGCGGCGCTCTGCCTCGCTCTCTTTTTTCGCGCAAAGCCGCCACGATGGAGTGAGCGCTCATTCACTCCGTCCGCATGGGGCATTGTCGCTTGGCAGTTAAATGGGGTCTTC
>NZ_CBYB010000039.1 GCF_000577275.2 Rhizobium favelukesii | reverse complement strand
TGTGGAATGGCCCCGGGTTGTGTGCGTCAAGCCGCATGACCAGCACTCATGACCGCCCAATTTTGCAGAACTCGACGCACACAACCCGCAGGTCCCTCGCAAAAGGCTTTTCAGACCTGGACTGAGGTGAGCGGCGCCTGCTGGTTTCTGATCTAACGGTCACAACAACCCGGCCTACCTATTTCGTCAAGTTGACGATGCCGGTTGACGATGCCGTCCGAACCATATGATTTCCTGGTTCTATGCATCTGCCGCGTTCGCGATCCGCTCGATTTTGTTCTCGACTCAATTTCGTTATCGACGTGGTACCGAGAACATTGAGCGAAGCAGAAGGTGAGGCGTTGACGACAATTGCTGAAGGGACATCGAGCCTGATCCCTGTTAAGGTGCTCGAACACGGACTGCACAATCTGCGCGGAAGCGGACAAAGATGCTGGACCCACGGATAGCTGCTGACGACGCTAGAAGGGCAACCTCGCGTTCTCCTTGACCTCCTTCATCACGAAGAAGGTGCGCGTCTGGTGAACGCCTGGCAGGGCGATCAGCTTCTGGCCGTGCAGCTTGTTGAAATCAGCCATGTCGCGGACGCGGATTTTCAGGAGATAGTCGAAGTCTCCAGCGACCAGATTGCAGTCCAGGACTTCCTTCAGCTCCATGACCGCACCCTCGAAGGCGCCAAAGCTCTCAGGAGTGGAGCGATCTAGTACCACGCCAACCATCACCATCGCGCCGAGGCCTACGGGGCCCGGCGCGACCTCAGCCCGCACGCCGGTGATGTAGCCCTCCTTGAAGAGGCGCTGAGTTCGCCTGTGGCAAGTTGCAGCGCTGACATTCACGCGCTCGGCAAGATCGGCATTGCTGAGCCGGCCCTCCGATTGCAGGGCGCGCAAAATCTTGAGGTCTACCCTGTCGAAATCCTCTGTGGAAGAAACGTTCATTTGGATCTCATAATTGAAGAATCGAATCCGAATATCGAAAAATTATCTCGACGACGAAAGCTTTTACAGCAAAATGAGAGAGCACCTTTCAAGAGATATCTACTAGCCTTCGACCACAAATCGGCACGGAGGCCCTGATCGATGTCACTATTGGAAAAGTTCGAACGCTACCCACTCACTTTCGGCCCGACTCCGATCGAGCACCTGCCACGGCTGACTGCGGCGCTGGGCGGCAAGGTCGAGATCTATGCCAAGCGCGACGACTGCAATTCGGGCCTCGCCATGGGCGGCAATAAGCTCAGGAAGCTCGAATATATCGTGCCCGACGCGATCGCCTCCGGCGCGGATACGCTGGTGTCGATCGGGGGGGTCCAGTCGAACCATACGCGCATGGTGGCTGCGACTGCGGCGAAGATCGGCATGAAATGTGTCGTCATCCAGGAGAAATGGGTACCGCACTATGATGCAGTCTATGACCGTGTCGGCAATATCCTGATGACGAGACTGATGGGCGCCGACAGCCGGCTGGTCGACGCTGGGTTCGACATCGGTATCCGCAAGAGCTGGGAGGATGCGATTCAGTCGGTAGAGAATGCCGGCGGCAAGCCCTATGCGATCCCGGCTGGCGCTTCGGTGCATAAGTTTGGAGCCCTCGGCTATGTCGGCTTCGCCGAGGAAGTCGCGGCACAGGAGAAGGACCTAGGCTTCACCTTCGACTATATCATCGTCTGCGTGGTCACCGGCTCGACCCAGGGCGGTATGATCGTCGGCTTTGCCGCAATGGATAGGGCTGACAGGGTCATTGGCATCGATGCCTCGGGCACCCTCCAGCAGACGCGGGATCAGGTTCGGAAGATCGTCGATGCGACCTCGGAACTCGTGAACCTTGGCCGGTCCGTGCGTGAAGACGAGATCGTCATCAACCCTGACTATGCCCGTCCCGCCTATGGAGTGCCCTCGGAGGAGACCAACGAGGCGATCCGGCTCGCGGCGCGGACCGAGGCGATGATCACCGACCCTGTCTATGAGGGAAAGTCGATGCAGGGGATGATCGATCTCGCGCGAAGGGGCTTCTTCCCCGAGGGCTCGAAGGTGCTCTACGCCCATCTCGGCGGCGCCCCGGCGCTCAACGGCTACAGCTATTACTACAAGGACGGCTGATCGGCGCTGTCAGGTTAACCGGTCAGTGCGAACAGGTGGATATTTGCAGTCGATATTTTGCAAATCTGCACTTCTTGAACGCAATTTCGGGTCAATGGTGAAAGATCCGCGCGGATGCTCGCCTTGTTCGGATCTCTCGGTCAGGCAGACGATCGTCGACCACTTGCTTCCATCTTGGATGAGGAATTTCTACGTCTTTGGCAACTCTCTGCTCAAGCGATTTCATCAGGTTTGTGCGCACCTGCCCAACAGTCGTAGGGAACTCTGATGTCGGCAAGCACGAAAAATTTGCGACGTGAGTGCGCCCAGCAGAGCATCAGCGGACCTGCCTGACTAAACATTGGATTAAAGCCACCATAGGCGTCGGCTGCAGAATGCCAGTAAAGTCTTCAGATGGCACTCGGAGCGCTTCTGAGATCGCGCGAGGCAAAGCAGAGGCGGCGGGCGAGGGGACGTGCCGCCGAACGGGCGATCATCCCGACACAGGTCCAAATCCGGCCGCTATCGGTTTTTTTGATGCGGCGCGGGCATCTCAATCTGTCATTAGTCGGCCCTGAACAAAGGCTAAATCATTGATCTTCTGGCGGTTGGAAGATCTGGAGAAGTATCCGATTTCGCCATGAGAACGGTAAGCGCGGCTCTGATGAAGGCACGCCAAAGGGCCAGTTTGGCCAGGATGAGGCGCAGATTGTGACCTGCGGCCACGAGCAGCGCATTAATGGTGTCGCCAGCGTGCCCGAGAAGGAAGTTCCGGTCCAGCCTGCCATCGGTCCATTGGTCTGCGCGAGTGGGCGCATCGGTTTTGATCAATGCACGTTGGTATTAGATC
>NZ_CBYB010000038.1 GCF_000577275.2 Rhizobium favelukesii | reverse complement strand
GCCAAATATGTTCATCCATCACCCCTCAGAGGCGGTTGCTTTTGACGCTCGTTCGCACGCCGACGCGGTTTACGCAAAGCCGGCTGCCACAAAAATTTCCCCGCCTTCGGCTTCCTCGCGCATCAAATTTTTGCGCCCTCCAGCTTCCTCCGCTGTGCATCGGCCTTCGGTGCGCACCGCTTTCCGCCGTGCCATGTGAACGATCATCGCAACCACCAAAGAGGAGTGACTAAAATGACCGCAACCAACTACATCCAGTTCGACGCAGACGACCTCGACACCGCCAAGGGCAAGGGCCTCATCTCCACCATCGACCGCGACCTGGACATCAACGTCGTGCCGTTCACCTCGGATAACGAGAAAGCCCCGACGCACCGCGTCTATGCCAAATCACCGCGCGGCCATGACATCGAGGTCGGCGGTGTCTGGAAGAAGAAGAACGCGGAGGGCAAGCCCTACTACACGCTCTCGATCAAACGCCTCGGTTTCAATGCCAATCTCGGCCGTTTCCCCGGCCAGGACGACCCGACACTGCAAGCGGTCATCGAATGGGAACCCCGCGATTGATCGCGGCAAAGCGCCCGGCGAACAGCCGGGCGTTCACCGCAGAACGGCCGGAAATCACCGCAAAGTGCTCGATTTCCAGCACTTTTCCTGCTAGGGTGCGACGTAACTGGAGATTTGCCGATGAACATCCATTCCCCCCGTCCGGATCGTTCCCCGGAGGCCATTGCAAAGCGCAAGAAGGCAACCGATCAGGCTCGTGCTGCCAATATCCGGCAAGGCTACACTTACGATCCACTCCTCGAGGAGGCGACGGCAGCCTATGTCGCCGGCGACATTGGCCGCGACGAATACCGCGCCCGCGTCGTGCGGCCCTCAAAGCACTCCTGATAGCTTCCCTCCCAGAGTGAAACACCGCCTGCCCTCGTGCAGGCGGTTTTTTGTGAACTAGGCCATGTCCGACGAGCGCTCCAAAGGATCATATCTCTATCCCAATACCTCTGACGATCCCGATCGGATCGACGTGCTGCGCAACAAGTTCGGCATCCAGTCGAACTCGGAGCTGAGCACGGAGGAATATCGCGCGACGGCCTTTCGAATGGCGGAAATCGCAGAAGGCGACGGGCCGGGAGGCAATTTCGACAAGGAACATTTGAAGGCCATTCACGGCTATATTTTTCAGGACGTTTACGAGTGGGCCGGTCACACGCGCAACGAGATCCCGATCGTTGACGGCGCCCGGGTCGAGCCGATCGGCGGGCTCGCCAAGGGCGGAACCTCTTTCCTGCACGGCTCTCGGATCGAGTTTGGACTGGACGAGGCTTTGAAGCCGATCCGCGATCCCGAAGTTCTTCGCGGTTCCACGCCAGAGCAAAAAAATTTGCCGTGCGCGCGGGCCAGGTGTTGGCCGAGCTCAATTACGTGCATCCGTTTCGAGAAGGCAACGGACGCGCTCAGGAAGCGTTCATCGCGGAACTGGGCCGCCATTACGGTCATGACGTCGATTTCACCGTCATCAGCAAGCCGCGGATGATCGAGGCGTCGATCGAGACCACGAACGACCCGTCCAGTCCGGCAATGAAACATGTCATGGAGGACGCTACCAATCCGAACCGCCAAGAGGCGCTTCGCGCCGCGTTTACCGATCTGGAACAGTGCGGCGAGAAGCCGTTTGAACACAATATCCGCACGGCGCGTCCGGGCGAAGAAATCACCGGCCAGGTTCTCGGGCACGACAATCGTGTCGCCAGCATCGTAACGGACGATCGGATCGTTGCCGTCGATCGCGCGGATCTTCCGAAGAGGTTGCCCGACGATCACGACATCACCTTTACGGCACGATCGGACTTTTCCGCCTGGGGCGCGAGCAGCAGGCCACCCTGGCGCGGCAACGTCCGCAGCTCACTTATCCCGCGCCGCGCGCCGCGCGCCAATGGCCGGCGCTCCAAAATCCGCGCCTTCGTCGAGCATGTCTTAGCCCAGCAGAAATCCCGCATGGGACTGTTCGTACGCACGATCGGCATCGCGCGCGCCAGGACCAAGATCGGCATGGCCAACCTCGCCTACAATCTGACCCGCTTTGTCTGGCACCAGGGACGAACTGCGTCCCCTTGACGAAAGCGGCGGAACAACGCCGCTGTGATGCCGGCCTCGGATATCCACCCAGCCGAAAATCAGTCAAACCGAAGCCGCGGCCCCGATACTGGGCCGAACCAAACGTCATTGCCGGCCAGCCGGGCGGCAAATGCTAGTAGTTCGAGGTGTCCAATTGGCGTACCGTCTGCGCTGCACCGATTCTCGACACCGGCGGCCTCGTGGTCATGGCGCTCGGGAACGGTGCGGATGGCCACGCTTTTCTGGCGGCGAAGCGGGTGATGCGTGTCCGAAACCTGACAGCGGCAGCAAAAATGTCAGGTTCAGTACAACCCGCCATCTTGGGCACTCTGGAGGCTTTTCAAGCATAATCATGCGCTTGCTGCACGCTGAGCGCGCTGGCATGGTCTTTGCACATTGAGATGCGGCAACACTGAGTGAGGGCTGCGTGCAGACGCGCAAGACGAGCGATGCTCTCCTTCCCTTCAACCGGTGTGCCACCTCTCTACGAGGGAAACAAGCTCGCGCATAAAAGTCGCGCAACCTTTGGCAATAGCTTTGGAGGACTACATGTGGAAACTGGCTGCGTGGCGAGCCCCTCACGAACTTCCAGCCCGGCAAAGTGTACATCGTGTCAAGATTACCCTTGGCTTAGGTCAGCCACATTCGCCGCTTGTTGAATTTGCGTCAGGAATTTATAGGGAGGAGCAAATTGTCTGAGACCGTTATATTCGGCGGCAAGAATCTTCCCGACGTATACAGAGATATCGAGTCTGAGGTTAGAAGATATTGCCGTGCTTATCCGGTAGAATTTGGGCGGGCGAAAGGTTCCTATCTGTATGATCGGCTGGGCCGCCCCTATCTTGATTTCTTATCGGGCTGTGGATCGCTTAACTACGGGCATAATTGCGAGCCAATTCGCGAGTCGCTCATGGAATACATACTCAGCGACGGAGTTGCGATGAGTATGGATATGTACTCCGTAGCAAAGACAGGCTTTCTCACGGCGCTGCGAGATGCGATCCTTGTTCCCCGTCAACTGGATTTTCATGTTCAATTTACCTGGCCTACTGGAGCTAATGCTGTCGAAGCGGCGATAAAGCTCGCACGAAAATTCACCGGTCGAGCGAATGTGATCGCCTTTACCAACGGCTTCCACGGGTGTTCATTGGGTGCTTTGGGGTTGACCGGGAATTCATCGCATCGTGCATCATCAAAGCCCCTTCTAACGCAAGTTACTCATCTACCCTACTGCGATTATTTTGGACCCACCGTTGACACTGCGGCTCAAATAGAAAAACTCCTATTGGATTCTTCCAGTGGGATCGATGCTCCGGCCGCATTTGTATTTGAGACAGTCCAAGGCGAAGGTGGTGCCAATGTGTGCTCACCGATCTGGGCTCAGAGAATGCAACGACTAGCCCATGAGATCGGCGCCCTCACGATTGTCGACGACATACAGGCTGGGTGCGGGCGAACCGGAAATTTCTTTTCCTTTGAAGATCTCGGTATTGTTCCTGATATCGTGATCATGGCGAAATCTATTTCGGGTTTTGGCCTCCCGATGTCTATCGCGTTCATTCGGCCCCAATATGACATTTGGAATCCAGGCGAGCACAACGGAACATTCCGCGGTAACAACCACGCTTTTATAACCGCCGCCGCTGCGCTTAAGCGATATTGGTCTAATGATCGCTTTGCAACGGAGGTCAAGGAAAAAGCCATGCTGGCAAGCGGGGTCGTTGAAAACATAGCGGAGCAGTATGGGCTGTCCGCGAAGGGAAAAGGCCTTTTGCTTGGTCTTGAATTTTCAAACACTCAAGATTGTGCAGCGGTCAAAGAGGCGTGCTTCCAAGACGGTTTGATCATCGAAACCTCCGGACCAAAAGACGAAGTTCTTAAAATTCTGCCGCCGCTCACGATTAGCAGATCCGAGTTTGATGACGGTTTGCAGATTGTTCGGAGCGCGTTGAATAAGGTGCATTCCTCATCTAGGCGACTGGCAACGGTTGCGCGGGCGGCAACATGAATAGTCGAGGTCCAATACACTCGTGGTCGACCAGCGGCCGACTTTCCATCGCTACGGTAATAGTCGGTTACGGACATGCTGGCCGCGACCTTCACAAGCAATGCATCCAAAAACTATGGGCTTCACGACCGGGGTCGCTGTCGACCACTGTTGACATTCTCGCGGTCGATCTATCAAGCGATCGCAGAAATCTCGCAGAGAAAGACGGACATCGGGCAACTGATGTGTTGCCTCCGGTAAATCTGCAGCATCCAACCGTTTGTCATATCTGCATTCCCCCAAAAGATAGAGTCGCTGCTGTAAGGGCCGTACTCGACAGAGGCTATCGCTCCATCTTGGTGGAAAAGCCGGCTGCGCTTTCGGAGCACGAATACCATCAGCTGCTCTCGTTGGAAGAGCAGTTTGGCGCACGAATTCTGGTTGTTTCAAATTGGCCTTGCAGCGCCCTGACCGCTTGCATCAGATCCTTCCTTCGAAGCAAGGATCTCGGAGACGCGATCTCAGCTGTGTTGGTGCAAACAAAATCTCGGATAGCCCGTAGTCAAAAACACGTTGATGAACATATTGCTGAGGTAGAGTTACCCCATCAGCTTGCACTGGCACTGCATCTATTAGGCGATGGGCATGTCGAGGAATGTCGAATAGCGGATATGATCTTGCCAAACGGCTCAAGGATAGCATCAATGGGCTCTGCTCGTGTGGTGCTTCGCCACTCTGGTAACGTGCACTCCACGGTGTTCTCTAGCCTCGCGCATCCAGTTCGCCAACGCAGCATCTCAATAGAAATGAGCACCGGGGTCACAATTGAAGGGTGGTTCCCGGCTAGTGCGGACGACAACATATCTAGTCTGCAGTTGCGGAAGGGCAGCGAGCTGTTGTTTTCCACTTCAATGTTTGATGATCCGCTGACGCGTTCTATCGAGCTTGCATACAATCATTTCCACCCCGCGCTAGGGCCGAGCGACGAAAGTCTCGTACGTGCCATGTCGCTGCCGGCGCATAAGAAAATAGCGAGTGTAATTGAGTTCGCAATGACCCGAAAAAGCGTCGAGCAGATTGGTTCGTTCGAATATCTTGATAGTAATGTTTCAAACGGGCGGCCGCATGCTAGTGCCATTCTATAGCAATACGCAGGAAATGCGGAGTCTTACTCCTGATCTCAGACGTGAGTTTGCGTTTCTGGTTGAGCAGGACACTCTTGTTAATGGTCCTATGGTCAAGCGCTTTGAGAAAGAACTGTCAGATTATACCGGAGCAAAATATGTAATTGCGACGTCCAATGCTTCGGACGCCCTAGAGCTGGTTCTTCGCTCGCTTGGCATCGGACCGGGCGATGAAGTTATTGTTCCGTGCTATTCCTTTTTTTCTTCCGTGTCCTGCATTCGAAAAGTTGGCGCGACTCCAGTTTTCGTCGATATCGATGCCCCAACTTACGCCTTGAACCTGCTTGATGTCGAGGCGGCAATTACGCGGGACACGAAAGCAATCATGGTCGTCCATCTTTTCTGTCAGATGGCCGACATGCAGGCGTTGAATGCGGTTGCCACGCGACATCAAGTTCTCATTGTTGAAGATAGCGCCGAAGCAATCGGGATGACTCAGAATGGCGTGCACGCAGGCAGGTTTGGATCAGCTGGCGTACTGTCGTTCTTCCCGACAAAAACATTGGGCGCATTAGGAGACGCTGGAGCGATTATCACGGACGATCCTAAACTGGCGGTCGCGATGCGTCAGACGGGAGATCTCGGACGGGACGGGTCAGGCCTTGCTGTTAGACGCGGCATTTGCAGCCGTATGGACGACTGGCATGCCATCGTACTTTCTCACAGGTTGCGGACACTCAAAGCTAATATCGAGCGCCGCCAAGAAGTGGCGGCACTTTACTCTCGACTACTCGGGCAAGTGCCCGACGTTCAGTTGCCTCGTCTTACCTCATACGTGAAGAGCGGTGAGGAAGTGTTCTACGTCTATTTGGTCCAGGTTAAACAAAGGGATGAACTGGCAAAGTTTCTACTTGCGCAGGGGATCGTCACAGAAACCTATTATCCCATGCCTCTTCATTTGCAGCCTGCCATGTCGGACTTGGGGTATCGCGTCGGCTGCTTTCCTGTCGCAGAAACGGCTGCATCCAAGGCGCTCGCACTTCCTATCCATCCCGAGATTCAAAAGGCTCAGATCGAATATACGGTTGAAGCCATTGCCAGGTTCTACTCATCCAGATGAACGTTTCCTTCTTCAATTACGCAAGAACGGCCGCTCTGCTGCCCAAAGCCTTGCCCGATCTTCTGCTCATTCACTGCGAGAAGGGTGAGTTCATTTTGAAATCATCAGTCGACTTCTTTGAGAGGCAGGTGGCATCGTTTGCTGGGTCTGAGGATCTTAAAACGGTGGCCGTTGGTTCTGCGTCTGCGGGCATGCAAATAGCCCTCGAGGCCTTGGGCATTGGCCCAGGGGATGAGGTTATTACCCCCGCATATTCATACTCATCCACAGCAAATGCGATCGTAGCGGCCGGCGCGACACCGATCTTTGTCGATATCCAGGCGAACGATTGGTCAATTGACGTTGATGCAGTTGTGGCAGCGCAATCGATACGCACCAAGGCCGTCATCGCAGTGCATCTTTATAGTGGTGTTTGCGACATTCCTCTGCTGCGATCGAGATTGCCGGACCATATCCATATTCTTGAAGATAGCGCGACCGGTTTTGGTGGAGAGCTTCGAGGTCACCCGTTGGGAACTCTCGGTGACATTGGCGTGTACTCGTTTTATCCGGCGAAGCCGCTTGGCGGCTTGGGCGATGGCGGGATGATTGTCACAGACCGAGAAGAGGTTGCCAGTCTCTGCCGGATGCGCAGGAATCATGGGCAGGATGGAAAGACGCGTTTTGTTCACCACGTAAGCGGCCACAATAGCCGTATGGACGAAGTGAATGCTGCCTACCTCGCGATACAGATGGGATTTCTTGTGGAGAGGATCGAGCGCCGTCGGGCGATCGCAAAACGATACGACGCGGCTTTCACCGTCGCCGGAGTTGGCCTTCAGCATTGCAATGAACCAGAGCGAGTCCCGTATCGATATGTCGTTCGGCATCCAGATGCCAGTCGTTTGCGGCAGTTTCTTTTCGATCTCAAAATAGAAACCCAAACAGGGTTCCAGGCACCCCTGCCCCACCAGCCGGCTTTCGCGCACTTCGTGGAGAAAGGAGCGTCGTTGCCTGTGGCCCTTCAGATGAGCCAGCAGGCTGTCTGTTTGCCACTGTATCCGGAGCTGACGGATGCCGAGGTAAACCATGTGATCAACGGTGTGCTTGAGTTCGGAAACGCCTGCAGATGAAGTCACCCTACTCCATATCGGGAATTGCCGATGAAGCTGCGTCGTCGATCGCAGTACAGATTGCCACTCACAAAGCCATTGGCCTCTCGCACATTGAACTCAGGTCCGTCGACGGCTCCCCGATTGACGCATTGGGAAAATCTGAGGTCAGTGCCCTGATAGCCCGCATTAAACAGGCGGATTTCGTCGTTGACTGCCTCGACTCGAGAATCGGTAACTGGTCGAGAACAGTTGAGTATCCACTCGATGATGAACTAGCCGAAATCGACCGACTTGCTAATATTTGTCATGCATTGGGCTGCAAGTCAGTGCGGATCATGTCGTATTCGCGCGGCACTTTTTCGGCGCATGATTGGCAGGAACGCGCTATCGAGCGGTTGTTTGTTTTTGTAAATCGCGCCAAGGAGCACGGGATCATGCTTCTTCACGAAAATTGTGATGGTTTTGCCGGTAGATCGCCATCCGATACTCTTCGGATGCTTCGGATCGTCGATAGCACCAATCTGCGTTTGCTATTTGATACGGGTAACGGGCTCGCCTACGGATATGATGCCCTCGCGTTCTTACGGCCCATCGTCGACTTCGTCGATCACGTCCACATTAAGGATGGTATGAAGTGTGGAGGCGAAGTCACTTATTGTCGCGCTGGCTGTGGACATGCCGGCGTCGCGGCATGTTTGGCGCTACTTTTCTCAAGCGGATACAGAGGAGTTTTCTCTGTCGAGCCCCATCTAGCAGTGCTCCCGCACGCCGGTAGAGCAGACCCAGAGAACGATCGACGCATAGGCCTTTATACGGAATGTGCCGTAAGCGCTGGCGACCTAGTTCGGGATGTTTGGCATGGCATCACGCAGCATGTTTAGTCAGCATCATAAAGATCTGCTGAGCGAACTCATCTCGGTGGATACGGTCACGCCGATGGAGTCAGGCAGATGCTGCGATCTTCCTCGAGCTCTGGATTTGTACGCTGCGGCAGCTCAGAGAATTGGGTTCACAACGCTGTATCGGCATGTGCCAACACTGGACTGTGAAGCCCCCGTTTCGGTGAAGCGTAGAGCAGAAGAAATGGGGCCAGAGTTCTTCGCCCACCAGGCCTCGATTGTGTTGGGATCACAGGACATCCATGGCTGCGCGGACGTAATGTTCAATTTTCATATTGATACGGTCGGCCCTTTTTTCCCTGCGAGAAACCTCCAAGGCGGTATCCATGGGCGGGGTGCTGCAGACAACAAGGGGCCTGGCGTAGCAATCCTGGAAGGAATCGAACGCTGGGCAGCCAACCACCCACCAGAGAAACGTCGCCCGCGCCTGCTTATCCAATGTGTTGCCGGCGAAGAGGGAGGCGCCATGGGCGTCTATGGCACCAAGCAACTGATGGAGTTGGGCTATCACGGCTCGCTGAACATTTTCGCTATTCCATCTGGCGGCGCGTATTTTGACTCCTCCACATGTTCGATGACCCTGGAATTATCTGTCGACGGAAAAGGAGCCACCGACGACGCACCCCACCGAGGGGACAATGCGAGTCTGATTCTCTCTTACTTATGCGCAGAACTGGCGAGACAAATGGGGCCGATTTGCTCTCGGACCGATGTGCGCATGACACTCGCCGGTGTTGCTACAGGTGACATGCATAACCGGGTGTACGGAACCGGCAGAGCGCAGTTCAACTTTTCGTATCGCACGACACGATCAGGCGAGCTTGTGAAGTCCGCAGTAACTAGCGCGATTGAAACCGCGGGTTTCCGCTTCGTAGATATTTTCGGCGGCATTGATGTTTTCACTCGTACGGCAATGCGACTTGATCAGATTCTCACCGTTCGCTGGCTCAAGAGCGGACTGCCAGTCCTCACCAATCGTAACGCAGACTGGGAAAGAAAACTCGCTGACGCAGGAATAAAACGTCACGCCGACGATGCCGAGTCTTTCACGTGCGATGCAATGTGGGGTCAAGGGCGAGGGTATTCAATTATGTGGGGACCCGGTTCGCTGTCAACGAACGGGGCACACACCTCATCTGAACATATTGACTTCGCCGATCTCGACCAGTTCGCGGATCAAGTTGCAGCGCTCTTGTTTATTGCATCAAACGAAGTGACTGGGGCTGCAGCATGTCTAACGTGATTAGAATCGATGCAGAGTCTCTCAGAAGGCTAATTGAAATGACCTTCCTGAGATATGGGTTCTCGTCTGAGCAAGCCGCCGCCGCCGCCGACGTATTACTTTATGCTGATCTTCACGGCTTGGATTCGCATGGGGTCTGTAATCTTCTCCCGATCTACGTGAAAGCGTTAAGTGATAGATCCATTCTTCCATCATCCACGCTCCGAAGGGTGAGGAAGAAAGGGGCAATTTCGACTTTCGATGCGTCAGGCATGCTTGGACTTCTCGCAGCCAAAGGCGCGATGGAAGCGGCCATCGAACTTGCTGCCGAACATAGTGTCGGGGCCGTGACAGTTATGAACAGTAGTCATTTCGGGACAGCCGGATACTTCGCGCGCATGGCAGCCCAATCGGGAATGATCGGGTTGGCACTGACGAACTTGGGAAATCGTCCTGTCGGGTACGCACAGGGTTCACGCCGAGCAATCATCGGCACCAATCCTTTGGGATTTGCGTCACCCGCTGGGGACTTGCCATCTTTCGTACTTGATATGAGCACGACGGTAGTCGCCAGCGGAAAAATCAAACTCGCAAAGGACCTCGGAGAAGAGGTTCCAGTGGGTTGGATGGTCAATCAGAGCGGTCAACCCGTGACAGATCCCAACTCATATTTGGAAGGTTCTGGACTCCTGGTTCCGTTGGGTGGATGGCAACGATCTACGGGTGGCCACAAGGGGCTTGGACTCTCGCTTTTGGTGGAAGTGCTCTCTGGTGTACTCTCGGGGGCGAGTGTCTCCTTGGGGTTCGAGGATGAGCAAAACAGCATTGGACACTTCCTGTTTGCGCTCGATGTGAGTGCATTTCTCGAGGGCTCCATATTTGCCGAGCGAATGGAGAGGTTTCTCTCCTCCTTATTGGGAGAACCTGTCTTTGAGGGGCATGAGGCACTCACCTATCCAGGACATTCCGACGCGAAAATTGCACTCGAACGAGGCGTCCACGGTATTCCCCTTCCGGCTCCGACGGTCGCCGCGCTCAATTGGCATGCGTCGACGTTAGGAGCTGTTTCTCTAGCGGAGATCGGACAATGATCCGTGTTGGCATTGCAGGCCTAGGAGTGATTTCTCACTACTACCTCGCTGCATTAACTAGATCGAACTCTCTGAGACTAACTGCTGTCTGCGATAGCTCGGAAGCCAAGCTGGACGGGTTTGGTCGGCGGCATGAGGTCGAACAGTTCGCGGACTACACAGCCTTGATGCGAGCAGAATGCGTTGACGCCGTCATAGTGAATCTTCCGAACAATCTTCATTTCGATGCATGCAAGTTCGCCCTCGCTGCGAGCAAGCACGTTTGCTGCGAGAAGCCGCTAGTTATGGGCGAGCTTGAATCCAGACGGCTTATCTCCCTGGCTATGCGACAGCAGCGAATTCTCTTCACTGCTTTTCATCGTCGATACAACCGACACGTCAAAGATGTCGGGAGCCTTCGGACAACCGACAATGGAGGAATCGCAGCCGTTTCGATCTACTACAAGGAGGATATTCGGCAGCACGCAGGAAATGACAGTTGGTACCTTGACCCCGCTGCGTGCGGAGGTGGCTGCATTGCTGACAATGGCCCGAACGCTTTCGATCTAGCGATGCATATCGTAGGCGAGATCGATCTCTTCGCAGCCTCCGCCGTGTTCGATGATTGCGGTATTGATATAGCCGCCACAATTGAATTGCGCAGCCAAACTGGACTGCCGGTTCATATTTATTTGGATTGGGCTTATCCCAACGGGGAAGACAAGCGAATTGTGCTGTCAAACGCGGATGGAACGTCGCGCGAAATAGATCTTCTCAACGGGTTCCCAAAGTTCAAATCCTCTCTCTATCACGAATACGTAGGCATACTAGACAATTTTGCTCATCATGTCGCTAACAGAAGTAAGACAAACTACAGCGCTGCCGCATGCGTTCGGTTGGTTAGCAAAACGTATCAGAAATTATCTGCTTCCGGGATAAGGAATTGAAGCAGAAATGAGTAGGTTGGATCATGCGAAGCACATCAATGAGTCAGGATCTAATGGACGGTCTGTCGAATGCGCAAAAATCAATTCCGTGCCGTTACTACTATGACGACCTTGGGTCGCGTCTGTTTGAGGAGCAATGCAAGCAACCAGAATACTATCTGTATCGCACCGAGAAAAAGATTCTCGAAAGGCAATCGGAGAAAATACTGAAAGCATGTAGCGTTGAGACTTTCGTCGATCTCGGATGTGGGAATTGCGAGAAAACCGAAATGTTTTTGCGTACCTCGATCTCCATGATGCGGTACCCGCTGCTCAATATGATTGACATAAATGGCCTCATTGTAGAAGAAGCAAGCCAACGGCTGAGTCAGACGCTACCAACCTTGAACACGGTGAAGCTTGTTGGTGACTATGCGGCAACCATTCCTATGCATGCTCATCGCATAGAGCCAAGCCTTTTTTTCTTCCTCGGCAGCAACATCGGTAACATGACCGACGATGAAATTCTTCGGTTCATGAACATGTGCCGAACCGGCATGCGTGATGGCGACTACATCTTGATCGGGCATGATCTCGATAAGGATCCCGCATTACTGACTGCAGCATATAACGACAAGAACGGGGTGGCTGCGAAGACAAACCTGAACGTGCTGTCGAACCTTAATAATCAATACGCTGGAAACATCGATATCTCCGCTTTTCGCCACGAAGCTGCCTACTATCCCGAGGGGTTCACGATGAAGTCCCATCTCGTGGCCTTAAGAGACACGATGTTCACATTACCAAAACTCAAGCTCACGGTTTCGGTGAAGGCCGGAGAGCGTATTCTGACCGAAATCGAGAGGAAGTTCCCTATGGGGTACCTTGAGCAACTTTTGGAACTTGCAAATTTCAAGCTGGTTGAAGAATTTCACGATGACAACGCGTGGTTTGCCGTGAGCCTTTTTCGTGATGTTTGCCGTAACGACAGAACAGTCAGCGGCGCGTCCGGGCTCGATGGCTAGTATCGGCCGGATAGCGCAAGCTGAGTGGTTGCGCACTTTCCTGTCGCCACTGCGAGTTGGCAGCTTCCGACTGTATGTGTGTGCGAACTTCTTTCAACTTGTGAGCAGTTGGTCGCAACGGTTCGCATTGCTCTGGATTGTTTGGGAATCATCGCACTCAATGCGTATGCTTTCTTTCGTTCCAATTGGAGAAATGGCCCCTACCATTTGGTTGGGCTACATAGCCGGAATCGTAGCCGACAAGACGAACCGGTTTCACATCGTCATTGGCGTCCAGCGATGTCTTGCCGTTGTCGCATTTTTGCTATCAACCGTTGCTGCATCCGCTATGGGACCGACCCCGGCGATAATCCTGTGGTGCCTAAACGGGACCCTTATAGCATTTCTGACGCCGGCCGCATTCTCACTTACCCCAATGATGGTAGGCAGAGAGTTGCTACCGAAGGCGATTGCCATCAACAGCGTGTGTTACTCCATTGCGGTATTTGTTGCACCAGTATTAGTATATGTTCTGATAGAAGCTATCGGTCCATGGATAGTATTTTCACTCAACGGGATCATGCTAATCATTTACAGTACGGTAATCTCGAAAATATCACAGAATTTCCAATCCGACGCGGGTGTCAAGAGTGTCGGAGGCCAGCGACGTGCTTGGTCTCCTCAAGTGACTGCGCCCATCGTTGGGACGCTTGCGTCGCTTGCAATCGTTTGCATGCTCTTCAGACCCATAGGTGAGTTGCTTCCCGGTATCGTCGCATCTCTTCATGGAACGACCGATCTTGCGCTCATCGCCACATTGACCTCTGCCTTTACCTTAGGCGGCCTCTTCTCCAGCCTCATACTTCTCGGGTGGATTTCGCCCTCCAACGCAAGTCGGATCAACGGTCCCGTCGCTCTTGGTCTCAGTGTGTCTGCCATCGCGATGATCTGGGCGGAGTCGAATGCCATCCTGACACTCATAATGTTCGCCTTTGGGCTGACACTAGCGATGAACGCAACACTTGCGCTCGTTTTGGTGCAGCTTGAGGCGGATGAACAATCGCGGGGAAAATTGGTTAGCATCTACTTCTATGTCTATAGCGGTGGCACAGCATTGGGCTCTGTCCTTTATGGGATTGGCGAAGCCTTCCCGCGTTCTATCATCGTCTTTGCGTCAATCGTATTCACAGTGTTTAGTGCGTGCCGATTTGTCGGCGAGCGCAGGAGGAAACTATGGGGGAATCGACTATGAGCGTTTCCAAACATCTTGTCGTTTTTGGCGCTGCCGAATGGCTTCTCGCGTCTGAAAAAAGAAGTTTAGCTCGCTTTACAGTGGTGGACAGAGCCTACTGTTACGACAACTATGCAACTAACAGGCCAGAGCGCCTTCTTTTGATGGAATATGCGGACCCGTCACTTCCGGACATGATTGCTGCAATCCACCGCGAAGATCCCTTCCATGGCGCACTCCTGATGTCCGATGACGCACTTATCGTTGGCGCCACGATTGCAGCAGCCTTGGGATTGGAGTGCGCAAGTGCGGAGGCAACCGCGCAGCTAAAGGACAAATCCTTGATGAGGACTGCCCTCCAATCCGAGAAGTCCGATGCCGTAGAATTCGAACGCGTGCATTCACTTGACGGCATCGCCGCATTCGCTGACAGAGTAGAATACCCGATTATAGTTAAGCCAACAAACTCAGTTGGAAGTTATTTGGTGAAGAAGATAGAGAATCTTCACGACGCGAAGCGCTATTGGGAAGATAATTGGCAGGGTAAAGGGCAAGCAATTCTGGCAGAGAAGTTCATAGAGGGTACGCATTTTGGAATTCTTACGTTTTCATTTTCCGGCAGACTTCTAATCATTGGAATCGTGCGAATATTCCACGATCCGGCGATAGGTCATGGTAGCTGGGTTTCAATTGGGCAGTATGTGCCTGGCGAAGTAACGCAAGCGCAAAGAAGCGCAATCGCTGCGACCCTCAGTCGTGCATTGTCGACGCTTGGGATCGAAGACGGGCCATGCTGGACGGAAATACGCATCAACGGCGAGTCAATCAAAATAGTCGAATCTCAGAACCGTCTGCCGGGTGGATTTATTCCTCAGCTCATTCGTCACTCGACAGGCATCGACGTCCACAACCTCTTGATCGAATGGGGTCTGCGAGAGCGTGGGTCTGGAGACGAAAAAGTCGTAAGGGCGGCCGAAGCGTTGGAGAGCATGCACAGTACTGGCAGCGGAGCGGCGATTCGGTTCTACACCCCGCAGCCTGGGCGCGTGATGAGGGTCACGTTTCCCGAACCTCGCCCGGACGCGATCCTGCGGTCTGAAATCTTTATACAAACGCCCGGAGTCGCCCCTGTGATCACGCGGGACATCGACAGGATCGGCTATGCGATCGCGATCTCCGACATTGGGAAGGACGCGTATGAGGCCGCAAGTAATTTTGTTGAGTCCACCAAGTTCGAATACGAAGCGATGGTCTGACGCTATGAGCATGCACCATGAGGTCGACGCAGCTGAAATAGGCAACCGGATCAAAACTTTCCGCTTACGATTTAGCGTAAGCGGTTAGCCGACCAGCTCGACTCGAAGTTCCACGGCATTAGAGTGTCGATATCCTGCGCGGGCCATCCGTTGGCCATGCGAACTAAGGTCTGTGTCAGCCAGGCGAGCGGATCGACGTTGTTCATTTTAGCGTCTGCAAAAGCGTGGCGATCGTGGCCCATGTGTTGCCACCGCCTTCGAAGCCGGGTTCATAATGCCGGGTTTCTGGCATTCGAATCCAAGGTCACTTATCCCTTCCATCCACTGGTTGACCAAACCGTATTGGTAACCGGCAGCCATGAGCACGAAGGTGTTCATTATCTG
>NZ_CBYB010000037.1 GCF_000577275.2 Rhizobium favelukesii | reverse complement strand
CTTGGCCAAAGCACTTGGAATGATCCCCGAACTCGACTGCCATCTGGGCGGCGTCTCAGCTACGGATGACGACACGAAGGGAAGCTGCGCTGTTTTAAACTGCTCTAGCCGCTGTCGCCAAAAATCCTCTGAATGGGCCAGCTTTTCATGGGCGGCAGTTATGCTCCGCGCCTGTTCATCGCTCAAAATTGGCAGGCGACCACCTTCATCCAAATTGGAGTGCCTAGCGAGGGCTCGCGCGTTCAGCAGCTGACCATCGGGGCCGCCAAAGCAAACATCGACATCCTGCGTACCCGTCGCCACACGCCAGTGGCTGGAATGGATTTCAAGCAGGCAACCTGCCGGAATGCCCGAGCGTCGAGGCGACAACTCCAAGCGCCTGACTATGACAACGTCATCACCCACGAAAGCCTTGGGCAGACACAATCGATTGGGATTATACGGCCCAAAGTCGAGTGCACGCGTCATCGCTGACAAATCTCGCGCGGATCGATCCCATCGCAGACAACCTGCCGCATCTGGGCGTCGACGTCTCGGAAAATAGCTTCTGTCGACTAGCGCCTGCGGACGAGCAGTAAGCTTTCCCTTCGCCAAGCCAGTTAAAAGCTCGCGGAAGCCCTCGACCGCGGCTTCAAAACATCTGAGGTTCAAGCTCAACGCCGTATCGGTAGGCGCAATCAGCACTTGGCGCTGAACCACGACGTCACCCGTATCAACACCATCATCGATACGATGCCACGTGATGGCATACTCGCTCTCCTGGGCCAGCAACGCCCAGGACGTCGCGTGCGTTCCCGCATATCGTGGCAGTGGACCGTCGTGGTAATTGAATGCACCTCGACGCACTCGCCCAAACATGTCCGGTGGCAATATAAGCGGATTGGCAACGGAGAAAATCCAATCCACCGTCTCGGATTTCAAAAGAGAGCAGAGCTCTTCAACACTCGCCATGCGGGGGATGTTGGCGCGAGCCGCCCACTCTGCGAATATGGCGTCGCCACACAGGGCCGCACCAATGACGTGGCCCATCTCAATTGCCAGCTGAGCGCAGCGGATAGCGAGCGTACCACTTCCAACAACGACACTGGAGGAGATCGATCGCGCTGCAGGATCCATGCCCTGATCGCCTGGTTGGCAGGCACTCCCGCGCGTCGGAGAAGTCCGATATGTCATCTTTACCCCTCAGCCACTCGACCCAGTTGGCTGGACTGTTCCCGCTCTAGCAGGCTGTTGAAGAAGTCTCTCGTTTGGCCTTGAGCACGGCTTCGTCGCCGTTGTGATATGCGAGAGTGATCTCAATCGAGCCATCGCCGAGCATGTCGCCGGCGGATCAATGGCAAGCTTGACAGCGTCCAACTGGGCAAAACGTGGCATTTTCCTAATCCGACTATTAAGGTCCAGTTGATCGGAAGGTCCTCGGCGAGACCAGCGCCCGCTGCGCCGCTCTTGAACTCACAAGTCAGGTTCGGCGAGAGTCTTAACAAGGTTAACGATCTGATTTCGAACTCTGTCATCCGTGATCCGGCTGAAGGCCCGCATAAGAGCAAGGCCATCTGGAGTGGCTACAAACTCCAAGAATTCCACTCCTTCCGACTTAACATCATTTTTGCCACTGCCGCTGCTTTCGTCGCTCGCGCTGCCGTCTTTAGGCGCGTCACCGAAAAAGTACGACACCGGCACTCCGAGTGTGTCTGCGATCAGTTGGAGACGGCCCGCTCCAATCCGGCTCCTGCCTTTTTCGTATTTTTGCACCTGCTGAAATGTGACCCCGATAGCCTCGCCAAGCGCCTGCTGTGCCATCTCCATCCGGATCCGCCGCATTCGAATTCGTTGGCCGACAAGAACATCCACCTCGTTCGGCGTCTTTTTTTCGAGTCTATGTAGCACGCGGTTCTCCTCGTGAATTCTTGTATTTTCGGACCAGTACGTGGCCGTCGAGCGACGAACGAACAGCCCGAGCGCCGCGGCTTTTGTTCTCTAGTTTACTCCGGCCGTCCCCTCACCATGCAAATTTCATGTTCGGGAATGCGCTCTGGTAATGGGCAGAATACACCCCTCTTTGAACGGTAGATTACGTCCAATAACCATATAAGATGAACGGCCAGTTTGGTTCCATGCTTCGTGCTGGCTACTGATCACTCCTGCAGGGAGCAGTGATGTGCGCTGTCGCCGACAGCTGTGTCTGTCTGAGGATTAACATAATGGTTCCTACGCGGCCGTCTTCCTTGCAAGAAGCGAATATTAGGTTCCTTGGACAGCTCTCCGCTTGCAGCCAGCCTACCAGATGAGAAAAAGCACCCTACCGAAATAAGCGAGCTGAGAAACAGCGAATAAGTCAGTGTCGTGCGACGTGGATGTCGCCAGCAGCTAGCTTTCGCCACCCACCCTGGAAGGCTTTCAAAAGCCATGCCAAGGGGAAAATGAGCTGAACAAACAGTGATTACGGCGCTTCCTCAGCTACTTATATTATAAAAGTCAACCGCTACATGAAGCAAGCCCGTGTCGTAGAGCCGACAAAATTGACGACTAATTGTCGCGTAGCGTGCTGTCACGAGGGCATCGTAAACTTAACGGCAAAGAGGT
>NZ_CBYB010000036.1 GCF_000577275.2 Rhizobium favelukesii | reverse complement strand
TGCCTCCGGCATGACTTTCGCGGACTCGAGCCTGTGTCGAATCGAGATCGGCAATGTGGTTTGCAGCGCGGTACTCAGGTCGCCGCAAAGTGCGAGCCCCGCGAGTTGGGTACCATGGCCGACATAGTCGTTAACGTCCCATGCAGGCTCCGCCGCATGCCGGTCACCGGCCGCAAGCGCCGGCTGTATCAGTGGATGTGCCCGGCTGACGCCGCGATCGAGCATGTGATGAAGTTCGGATCCACGGTTGCTTCGAACGTCGTTCGATTGGAAAGGTCATCAACCCAGTCAAGCTGCTCTTCCACCGGCATTGCGTCGAAGTCATCGGCGGTGCGCGTCGGTGTCGCTAGAGCCCGCACGCATCCGAGGCTGCGAACCGCGGCGGCCAGTTCCTCGTTGGTCGCGACTGCAATGACAACAAGGTCCTCAGGGAACTCAAGCCTGTCCGTCCCCACGGCGACCCCATATTCCGCCGCTCTATCGACAAAAGCGGCCGCGCTATTCTTGTCGAGCCAGACTTCCCATGGCTTTTTGCCAACTTGTGCAGGGAAACGCGCGCCGGGGCTGCGCCAAAGGGCACGCAGACCCGCCTCGGAAATGGCGCTGATGCTTTGCACAAGATCGGCATTTTGGGGTGCCCCAGTGGAGCCATCCTCTTTGCGCGGGATGTCGCCGCCAAACGCTTCGATCTTTTGTCGCAGCTTCGCCAATCCCTTCTCGGAGGCAAAGACTGTCGCTTCGGCTGGCGCGCCAGCCGGCTTTTCGACACGAAGGAGCGTGAGCCCACTGGCGTTGAGGCTCTTGGTGACCATGACCTCGTTTGGCCTGCCCTCTATCGCGAGATAGACGCCTGGCAGATTGTCTTGGGCGAGGTCGGGAAGATGATCGAGCGCAGCGAGAAGTGCCTGCGCATGCGCTTGGCGATTATTGACGTCACTTGGATGACTTGCTGACCCGCCTGTTTTGGCCGCGAACGGGCGCACTTTTCCCAGTCCGTTCAGCGTGAAGTGGCGCCGGTCTCGAGCCATGCTTTTCCGTTCCTATGCCTTGAAGCGAACGTCGCCGCTCCAACGATGCGATGACAGCAGCCGTCTCAACCGCACCCATGTCGAGAATGACCGCGCGGCGGGCCGCGTCTTCCGCAGCAGCGATCACGTCTGCTGTCGACAAGCCAACCGCACAACCTGCGATCCGACCCAGTCGATGTTGGCAACTCCAAAACCGTGAAGTCGCCGGCGCATTGCCTTCTCGATGGCGTCCTGGTTGGGAAGATCGTAAGAGAGCACGAGATCGAAACGGCGCAGTACGGCACGGTCGAGCAACTCCGACAGGTTCGTGGTCGCGACGATGATAGAAGGGCCCATATCCTCGTCCAGAAACTGCAGGAAGGAGTTTAGGACACGGCGGGCCTCGCCAACGTCATTTTCGTTCCCGCGGCTTGATGCAAGCGCGTCGATCTCGTCGAAGAGGTAGACGCCCCGCGTGGTTTTGATCGCATCGAAGACCATACGAAGCTTCTGTGCGGTCTCGCCCATGAACTTCGTAATCAGACCGTGAAGCAGAACGGTGAACAGAGGATACCGCAACTCCGCCGACAAAGCTGCGGCTGTCAGCGTCTTGCCCGTCTCCTGGCGGGCCGGCAAGAAGAACACGCCTTCTCGGCCGCAAACCTCGTTCCTCAAGCTTTTCAGCGTGGTGAATTTCAGTGACGAGGTGCTTCAGTTCGTCTTCGATGATAGCGGGCACAATCACATCGGCCATTCGTGCTGTCGGATAACTGGCCGCTAAAAATCCTGCCAGTTCCCCTCGAGGAGCTGCGAGAGGCGTCAGCGTGGGCCGCTTCGCCTCGGGGGTCGCCGCCCCGGCTTCTGCCCATTGCCTCAACTGCTCGGCCAGACGGTCGTGACCCTTCTGGGATTCCGCCGCAGCCAGTTGCATCGCGAGATCGTAAAAACGATCCGCGTCGCCTTCAGCATGGCTCTTTACAAGCCCTATGAGTTGTTGTGCCGATGCCATCGTCTAACTCGCGCAATTTAGAAAGTCCGACTGATCTATATAAAAACTTTCTGAACAGATTTGCCTATGGTCTTCGGCGCAACTCGCCTGACCCTTGCGATTTCTTCATAACTTCGGGGAAAACGCTTCTCCCGTAGCGATTGTTCGGCGTGCATATCATTCGAGGCTGCGGAGCGCCACCCGTTGCGCTCACGACCGGTATCGTTCTTCCGCGTCACTATTGCTTGCCATTCCGAGTGCGTTCGCGACCTTTTCCAGCATTCGGCGGGCGGGCGAGGACGTTGAGTGCGGGTCGATATCACCCGTTTGCCGCCCACGAGTTGCATCGCCTTCGTCGATCTGAAACTCCGACACAATCTCTCGTAACCGCTTTGCCTCGACGGCAAGTGCCGTACTTGCAGCCGTGGATTCCTCGGCCATAGCCGCATTTTGCTGGGTAACCTGATCCATTTGATTGACTGTCCGGTTGACCTCAGAAAGGGTTACGGACTGCTCGTTGGAAGCGGCCGTGACGGCATCCAGCTGAGTGTTGATCAGTATGATCTGTTCCTCGATGATCTTGAGCGTGTCGCCGGTATCCCGGACCAACTTGACACCATTGCTGACTTCATCGACCGAATTGAGGATCAGATCCTTGACCTCTTTCGCGGCATGCGCGGAGCGTTGAGCAAGCTCCCGCACTTCCTGGGCAACCACCGCGAATCCTTTTCCAGCCTCACCCGACCGTGCGGCCTCGACGCCGGCGTTGAGCGCCAGAAGATTGGTCTGAAACGCGATTTCGTCGATGACACCGACAATACTCGAGATCTGCGAGGATGACCGTTCGATGCGTTGCATTGCCGCGACAGCGCTGGAGACCACTTCCCCGGAGCGGCGCGCCGACTTGTTTGCCTCGATCGCAACATGTCGCGCCTCCGCTGTGCGCCTTGAGGAACTGGCGACGTTCTGGGTAATTTGATCCAGTGCGGCGGCGGTCTGCTCCAAGGAAGCAGCCTGATGCTCCGTGCGGCGTGACAGGTCTTGGGCGCTCACACTGATTTCCTGCGCGCCGTCATCTATCGATCCGGTGGCGTCGGACACGGCTCTCAAGCTTTCAGCGAGTTGGGCAACAGCAGCGTTGAAGTTCGCGCGCAACGGTTCGAAGTCCCCGGCGAAATTGCCGTCGAGCCTGAACACGAGGTTGCCGCCGGCGAGTTGCTTCAGGCCTTCTGCCAGGCTGACCGTGGCCTCAGCCATATCCTGTGCCCGCTGACGCTCGGTCTCGGCGATGCGCGCACGTTCAATCTCGTTTGCGCCACGACTGGCCTCCACATCCTTTTCTAGATCCCGCGCCCTCAACTCGTTGTCCTTGAAGATCTGCACCGCTCGGGCCATCGATCCGATCTCGTCACGGCGGATCGTTCCCTCGATGGTCGATGTGAGATCGCCGTCCGCAATGATCTTCATCGTCACCACCATCTGCTTGATGGGTTTGACCAACCAGGTCCGAATTGCGAGAAAACCGAAGCACGAGATAACGAGGAGTGCCCCAATAGCCGCTCCCAAACTCAGCATGGACGTGTCACGGACCACGCGTGAAACATCAGCACGCTTTTGCTCTGCATCGGAGGCGAGTTGTTCGGTCACGGATGTGAACCGCGGCGAGATGGCAGCAAAGGCGGGTTGGCACAAAGTGAGATAGAGTTGCTGCACCATGGCGAGCTCGGCTTCACTGGTCGCGCCGCGGCCAACTGCGATGGCTGCACCACATGTATCGGTCAGGACGGAGAAACCATCCGACTTCAACTTTGGCAATTCGCTCTGCTCCGGAACCACAGCGATCGCCATATCCATGAATCTGACGAAGTTTTCTCGCGCGTCGTTCAGGCCAGCTTCTGCGCGCGACCTCGCCTCTTTGGACCGCGTCATCACCATGTCGCTGATGCTGGCACGCGCTGTTTCTAGACTTCGGTTCGACTGGGTCAAGCGAAGTGCTGCAGATGCATCTCTGTCGAGAAGCCCTCGATAGCTGTCGTTAACCTTCAGCATTTGCCGGCTCTGGTAGAACGCCAGACCGAGCGCCATGACGCCAAAGACAGCCATGATGATAAAGAACTTACCGACAATGGAAACGTGTTTCACAAGCCACTCCTCTAAGCCCAGTGGCACTCACGGTGCATGGATGTTCAGGTTCTGATCGTTTGATGTCTTGAGTTTAAAAAAATGGCTGCCGCCGAACTCGTGTTCGATGACAGCCAAGTTGCCTGGGAGGGCAGGAGAAAGAGTTGAACCCTAGCTGGCGATAGTTCGTGCATGTTCTGTCAGTCGCGGATCGCGGTCCCCGTTACAGGGTCGAACCAATGCAACTTCTCCAGATCGACAGTCAGTGGCAGCAGCTGATTGGGACGTGGTGTCAGCGCCGGTGGGATACGCGCCACAAGCCGGTTCTTGCCCTTATTGGGAAAGTCTTCCGTGTCTTCGGCATCGTTTATATTTATCGGCGGTGACGCGATGTCGAAAAAGACGAAGGTGTCAGCTCCAAGCGCTTCAGCGACTGGTATCTGCTCGTTGAACAATGCCTCAGCCTCCGGACAAACCTGGAACATCTCCGGGCGGATCCCGGCAATGACTTGTCGCCCTGCATAGGCCGACAATGCCGCCTTGGCTGGTATGGAGAAGGATATCTTAGTTCCAGTGACCGCAGCTTTGAGCGAGCCGGCTTCCGCCGTCAGCTCGACGCGGATGAAATTCATGGCGGGCGAGCCGATGAACCCGGCGACGAAGAGGTTGGCAGGCTTGTCGTAGAGCATCTGCGGGGTGTCGATCTGCTGGAGATTACTTTCCTGTCCGTTGAACACCGGCTTCAGCACAGCCACACGATCGCCCATGGTCATGGCCTCGACCTGATCGTGGGTTACATAGAGGGTCGTTACGCCAAGCCGCTGATTAAGCAGCTTCAGTTCACCGCGCATCTGCACGCGGAGCTTGGCATCCAGGTTGGAAAGTGGTTCGTCCATCAGGAAGGCCAAGGGATGGCGAACGATCGCTCGACCCATCGCCACGCGTTGGCGCTGACCACCGGACAATGCCCCGGGCTTGCGCTCAAGATAGCGGGTGAGATCGAGCATTTCTGCTGCGTCGCGCACCAGCTTGTCGATCTTGTCCTTGGGCATTTTGCGCTGCTGAAGACCGAAGGCCATGTTGTCGTAAACGGTCATATGGGGGTAAAGCGCGTAGTTCTGGAAAACCATCGCAATATCCCGGTCCTGGGGCTCGGTCTCGGTGACATCAGCGTCATCCATGAGCAGCCGACCGCTGTTTAGCGTTTCAAGGCCTGCTGCCATCCGCAACAATGTCGACTTGCCACAACCCGACGGGCCGACCAACACGACGAATTCTCCGTCCGCGACCGAAAAAGTGACATTTGCAACAGCAACGGTTCCGTCCGGAAAGGTCTTGCCGATCCCGTCGAAGGTCATGGACGCCATTTTATCTACTCCCCGTATTTTCAAGCGAGGCAAGCCGCACTGTTCGTGTGGACATGCCCCGCGCTTTTCGTTCCGGCTTTAGCCGATGTTCACAGCCTTGCCGGTCGCGACGGATTCCTCGATCGCGGCCAGGATCTTGGTGTTTGCGAGGCCGTCCTGTGCATCTGCCAGCAGCGGAGCGTCACGCACCACGCTATCGACAAAGCGAGCAATGGATTCCAGGACAAAGCCGCCGATACGCGTCGCGCCGGTGGGTGTTATGCCGATATAGTCATTGTATTTTAGTCCGCCATCGACGATCCGGCGCAGGCCGCCGCTATGGGTCGGGTCTGCCTGCACCTGGCCCTTTTCACCAACAAACTCGATCTTGAAATCGACGAGCGAAGGATTGTCACGCGACAGGATCCAGCTGTTCTCCATGGTCACGACCGTGCCCTTGGAAAATTCAAGCACCGACACATGGAAGTCCTTCGTATCCACGCCGCCGGCAGACAGGGTACCCGAGCGGGCGACGGAATAAACACGCACGACCTCGTCTGCGAGAATAAAACGCAGGACATCGACCAAATGGCTGCCCAAAAACCAGAGTGCCGAAGATTTTGCAGCCCAGCTCAGCATTTCGAATGGAACGAATGTCGTATTCGAAAGACGCGCGGTGCCGTGCTTGGCCAGGCCGATCTGACCGTCCTGAATCATGTCGCGGACCTGGGCAAGGATCGGATTCACACGGTTGTGGAAATCAATCATCAGCTTGCCCTTGGACTTTGCGGCAGCCGCAGCAATTTCCTCGGCTTCACGCACTGTCGTTGCAAGCGGCTTTTCGCTCAATACGTGCTTGTCGGCTTTCAGAGCAGCGAGAATGATCGGCGTGTGGGTAAAGTCAGGTGTCGCGACCGAGATCGCATCGATCTGATCGCTTAAGATCAGCTTGTGGTAGTCGATGAAGGCCCGCGTTGCGCCGTAGGTTTCCTTCATCTTCAGCGCCCTGCCCTCATCGAGGTCGCAAACGCCGACCAGCTCGGTCTCCGGCAAGACATTAAAGGTATGGGCGTGATTGCCGCCCCAGAGACCGGCGCCGATGACGCCCATTCGCATTTTGCACATTGCATTACTCCATTCATAAAGGGAAAGCTCAGCCCTTCACCGAACCAAAGGTGAGGCCTCGAACGACATATCGATCGAAAACAAGGAAGATGATCATCGGCGGTATCATCGCGAGCACGGCAGCGGCGGCGATGTAATTCCACGTCACTCCGCTCGTGGCGAAATATCCAAGTGTTCCGATCGGAAGGGTGGCGGTCGAGCGCGAGCTCAGCACCAGCGGAAAGGCGGCGTTGTTCCATGCGAACACGAAGGCGAACATCGAGGTGACAATGATGCCGGGACGAACGATCGGCAGTGTGATCCGCAACATGATCGTATACCAACGGGCGCCGTCGACCCGGGCAGCTTCCTCCAGTTCGACTGGAACCTCGTCGATGAAGCTCTTCATCAACCAGACGGAAAACGGGATCGTCAGTGTCTGGAGAACCAGGATCATCGAGAAGTAGGAACCCTGCAGACCGATGCGCGTGATGAGGATGAAATAGGGGATCAGAAACGCGACCGGCGGGGCCATCAGCAGGCCGAGATACCACAACATGATGTTCTTCTTGCCGCGTAGCTTGAAACGGGACAACGCGTAGGCAGCGGGAACCGAAAAGGGCAGATTGAGCAACACAGCACCGATTGCGACGATAAGGCTGTTGACCAGTTGCGGCGCATTGGTGCCGGGATCGACGAGGATATGCCGGAACGCGTCGAGATTGGGCTCGAAGGTAAGTTGCGGCGGCATGATGAACGCCGTCTCGGCCGGGCGGATCGCAAGAGCGATGAACCAGAGGATCGGCCCAACGAAGATTGCCAGGAAGAGGAGGCCGGCGGCGTAAGTGAGTGCCGTGTTGAAGCTCGTGTGGCGACGGAACATTTTACCACTCCTCGTTTCGGAACGCGAAGAACACGTAGAGGGCAACGATGACGTTGACGATCAGCACTGTGATCCAGGTCATTGCACTGACGAGACCGATGTTGAAGTTCACGAGGCCCTGTTCGTACAGCGAGTATCCGAGGGTGCGGGTGGAGGTGCCCGGTCCGCCGCGGGTGAGCACAAGCACCGTGTCGAAGGTGTTGAAGATTTGCATGAAGCGCAACATGACGATGATGATCGCCGTGCGCTTGATCAGCGGCAGCTTGATCCGCATCAGGATCGTCCATGCAGATGCCCGATCCAGTCGTGCGGCCTCCAAAATCTCGTCGGGGACGGCCAGGAGGCTTGCATAGAGAACGATTGCAAAGAACGGCGTCCATTGCCAGATGTCGACGAAGAGGATGGCCGCAAGCGCTGTCGACGGCGAGCCGAGAATGCCTTCCGCGGGAACGGGGAGCCAGAGCGACTGCAACACCCAGCTCAACAGTCCACCGCCGGGATCATAGAGGTAGCGGAACAAAAAGCCGACGACGATGGGCGCGATCGTGGTGGGCAGGATCAGCAGGGCACGCACAACGTTCATGCCAGGCAAGGCCTTGAGCAGGATGAGCGCGATCGCAAGCCCGAATGTGAACTCAAGTGCCGTGCCAAGGATTGACAGGATCAGCGTGTTGGCGAGCGCGGCGCGAAAGTCAAAGGCGTTGAAGGCCTGCACATAGTTCTCGAAGCCAACGAATTGGAGCGGTTCCGGTCCGATTTGCAGGTTCCAGAAGTAGAAGCTCGATCTCAGAGCAAACAGCAAGGGGTAGGCGATCAGAGCGAGCAGCATTACCACCGAAGGCGCAATCAGCAAGTAAGGTAGGTTTCGTCGGATAAAGCTCTTCCGGGCAGGCCCGAGGGCTCGCGAAGAGCGAACAATTGTCGTGTGCATTGCCAAATCCAGTTCTTCTTCCGTTGGCTGCCGGCGCGATCGCTGTCGCGCCGGCCCGAGGAGAACTCTATTTCTTCTTGGCGATTAGGGCTTTGGCCCCATGGAGAGTATCCGCGTAGCTATCCTTCTGGTAGGGGATCATGAGATTGCCCTTGAGGATGCTCTCGAACAGGCTGTTGGCGCGCTCGAGGCCGGTCTTCGGTTCTTCGCTGCCGGTCAGGAGCTGGTTCAGTGTGAGGCCCAGCACACTTTCGACGGCCGTATAACCAGGAACAGGCGGACGTGTGACCTTGCCATTTCCCTGCTTCATCATTGCATACTGCACATCGAGGTAAGGATAGATCGCCTTGACCTCTTCGTCCTCATAGAGCGAAGCGCGCGCAAAGTCGGAGAACTGATAGTTGAGGTCCGGCCAAAGAGCCATTTTCTTCTGCGTGGCCTTCGAGGTCGCCCATTTGATGAAGGCGTAGCCGGCCTCTTGTCTTTCGGAACTGGACGGGATGCCAAGGCTCCAGCCGCCGAGGCTGACTGTCTGAGGCACGCCCTCGGCTTTCGGCAAGGCCGCCGTTGCGTACCTGTCCATTACGTCCGATTTCTTGCCGGTCATGTAACCGGAATTCTTGATCAGATAGAAGTACGGGGTCCACCAGTAGAACATGCCGATGTCGCCCTTGGCAAACCGGGTGCCGGCGTCGAACCAGACATAGTTGATCGCTTCAGGCGGAGACAGCTTGTAGAGCTGCCTGTAGACTTCGACAGACTTGATCCAAGCGGGGCTTGTCAGTTGTGGGGAGAAATCCCACGGGGCGGCCGGGAACGATTTGAACCAGTTCGCCCCGTGGCTTGCCGAAACCTGCGTGAACATATGGACGATCGGCGACGGCTGGGAACCGCAAACGACGGTTGGAAACAGCGGCTTGCCGGCGAATGACTTGCCTTCCATCGACTTCAGTGTGTCGACGTATTTCGTCCAGGTCCAGTCTTCCGACGTTTCGGTCGGCGGCGCTGCGATACCAAGCTCGTCAAAGACGTCCTTGCGATACATGACCCCCTGCGCATAGGCGGCAACCGGCAGTGTGCCGACCTGGCCGCGCCACATGTTCGAGGAGTAGAGGACCTCCGGGATGAAGTCGGAAAGGTCGAATTCGCTGTCCTTGGCAATAAAATCGTTCAGCGAGATGATCCAGCCATTGTCGAGGTACTGCCCGAGCCACATCTGGTCAACAACTATGACATCGGCGTCCGAGGTCTTGGCGACAAAGGCCGACACGAGGCGCGACTGAAGGGCGTCATAGGAGAGGCTCTCCAATTCCACCTTGATGCCGGTTTCCTTCTCGTATTCCGGCACCAGCGCCTTCATCGAGAAGAAGAATGGGTCTTCAACGGACAGGACGCGGACCGTGTTCGCATCCTGTGCGGCACCTCGCCGTGGAATGGCCAACGAACCCGCGCCAGCCACAAGAGCTGCGACGGAAGCGCTTTTCAGCAGGTCACGTCGCGACATATTTCCGATATCGATCGTCATAAGAGCCTCCTCAGTTGATCTGTAATCCAACCCCGACCGGTCAGCGCAGCCCTTGGCTTCCGCTGTAGATACTGAGATTGTTACCCCTAGTTTGCTTTTGTCAGCAGTTAGTTTGTACGTCGCACAAACTTATGATAGTGTCAAGAAGTTGCCGCACTGAAAATTTGCGGGCATCAACCGCGACGCGCCGCCGCCATCCAATTGCGTCATGGGAAAGGCCTTATGCTGTCTGGCCGTTCGAGACTGTACAGGCTACAAAGGGATCCGGCAGATTGGAGATGAAAATTGAAATTTGAGAGCCAGCCGTCCTATTCGTTGGGCCAGCGCACGCCAACGAGCAGAGAAGTCCCTGCCGGCGAGAATGGCAGCAACGTGACGCTTGTCTCGCAATCAGCACTTGGCGCCATCAACCGGGGTCGAGTTCTGCAAGCGTTATATGATAACGGGCCAAAAAGTCGGGCAGATCTCGCCCGGCTTGCAGGCGTCAACCGCACGACGATAACCGGTATCGTGCAGCCAATGATCGAGGACCGGCTTCTTGTCGAGGGGGATGCGTCGCCTTCCGACGTCAAAGGCGGCAAGCCGGCTCGTCCGCTTTATTTCAACCCTGATGCACCGATGCTCGGCGCAGTCCTCCTTCTGCCCGGCACGATGCAGGCCTGCCTCGTCGCGTTAACCGGTGAGATCAAGGCCGTGACGAAAGCCGAGTTCGATCCGTTTGGCGACAAGCAAGCATTAATAGCGGTTATGACAAAGACACTTACTTCTACCCTGTCTCAAGCCCAGCAGGCACCATTCGGCATTGGCGTGGCGTCCGCTGGAATGATCGACAGCGACAATGGGGTCATTCTCACTGTCAACCTTGCTCCCGTTCTGACGGGCCTTCCCCTTGTAGCCATATTACAAGAACACTTCTCTCTCCCGGTTGTCATCGATCATCACCCCCGTGCCTTGCTTGTCGGTGACCGATGGTTTGGACCCGGACGTGGCCAACAAAATTTTGCGGCGGTCTATACCGGTGAGGTTCTCGGCGGAGCCTTCTTCATCGATGGCAAAGTCTACCGCGGACTTGCTGGTTCCGGCGGCGAACTCGGTCATAGCGTGGTCCAGATCGATGGCGCACTTTGCAATTGTGGAAAGCATGGCTGCTGGGAGACCGTGGCTGCCCTTCCCTGGCTGCGAAAAGAGGCCGCCCGGACGGGTTTGCCGCAGCCGGCAAGCATCACCTGTGCTCGCCTTGTCAAGGAAGCGGACGAGGGCTCGAAGGCAGCCGATGATCTTCTCGACCGCTACGCGCGCAATGTAGCTTTCGGCATCGTTAACCTACAGCAAACATTATCCCTTAACTCCTACGTCCTCCATGGAGACGTCGCCGGAGGCGGGACAAAGGCTGCAGAGCGGATCAGACGGCATGTCGAGCAGATGGTGGTGAAGAGACCAGGTCAGGAAATTTCCATAACGGTGAATGGTATAGGCGAAGGGCATACGGCGCTACGTGGAGCCGCAGGTCTGGTTTTATCAAGCCATCTTAAAGTGGTCATCTAAGGCGACAGGATGTATTCGGCTCGCTAAAGCAACAGCTGAAAAGTGGCTGTTTGGCGGGAGGCAGCGCCAGCGTCCCGTCAGCAGCGCAACAACGCGCTAAGAAGACGCTCAGGCTTTAAGTGAGACCGGCAGGAAACCCACAAAGCCGGTTATTTTCCAAGCTCCCCCTCCTTGGTGCAAAAGAACACCGATTGCCAGTTCAATATCTGAGAGCCTCCTTCCGCAAGAGCAATTGCGTCGTTGAAAGTCTTCCGAGCGGTCGCCGTTTGCCGTTCCACGCGGATGTCCAGCATATTTGATGCCCGGTAAAGAGCCTCTCTGCGGTCCTCGGCATATCGGGTGGAAGCCGAGCGCTAGGCAATCTCCGAGCCACGCATCACGGTAGGCTTCGACTGTTGGAAACCGTACTTCCCAACCTGCGGGATCGAGCGAGCCCTTCGCATCCAGTCCGCAAAACCCGTCAAACTTGAAGGATGGAGCAAACCGTCCAATCCTGAGCGACGAAGCCGTCGACGTCTTTGCGCATGAGCATTTCCAGATGGCATGGCGCTCGGTGTCTGCAGGAAAGATTGAAGGTTCCTTGAGTTAGGTGATCGTATCCTCTTCTGTTTCCAATTGACAATCCAGTATGTTTGTGCGACGCACGTACGAACAAGCGGTGTGATGAGCGCGGCTCAACGGCGTTGCGTCGAACTACCTTGCCCTGAGGGAACCGGGCCCATGACGATCTACCTGATTGGAATCGATGGCGGAGGCACGAGCTGCCGTGCGGCGGTTGCCGGTCCAGACGGACGTATTCTTGCGCGGGCCCAATCCGGCCCAGCCAATATTCTCTCTGATCCGGATACGGCGCTTGAGAGCATTGCCGATGCGACCCGTGCGGCTTTCAACGCGGAAGGTATTGATGCGCGTTGTATCGGCTCGGCGCGTGCAGTTCTCGGCGTTGCGGGCAACAATGTCGGCGACGCGGTTCGCCACGTAAAAAACCGGCTGCCCTTCCCCGAGGCAGACATCGAGTCAGACGGGCTTATCGCGCTACAAGGTGCGCTTGGCAATGACGACGGAGCTGTCGCCATTTTAGGAACCGGCACGATCTACATCTCACGCCAGCGCAATACGGTGACTTACATTGGCGGATGGGGCTTTACGATCGGCGACCTTGGCAGCGGCGCTCGTATAGGACATGCGCTTCTGCAAGAAACGCTGCTGGCTCACGACGGCATCCATGCTATTTCCGGAGTGAGCGGCTCCGTCCTTGCGGAATTCAAAAACGATCCACGGAATATTGTCGAGTTTGCGCGTCAGGCAAAGCCCGGTGACTTCGGTCGTTATGCGCCGCGGGTATTCGAGCATGCGAAACAGGGCGATGCCGTTGCCGCGCGCCTGTTGAAAGAAGCCGCTGTTTCAGTTGACGAAGTGCTGGATCGTCTCGTCGCACGAGGGACACAGAAGATTTGCCTGCTCGGTGGGTTGGGGCCGCTCTATCCGTCATGGATCGCCGCACGGCATCAAAATCTACTGGCCACACCCGTGGGCGATGCACTGACGGGGGCCGTAGCCCTGGCGGTCTCGCGCTTCAGGCATCTGAAGGCGATCGTATGAGTGACAGGCTTGCGGCCATGCCTCCACGATGGGGCATAGACATCAGGGGCGCCGGTCCGCTCTATCATAGGCTTCGCCTGGCGCTTGAAGAGCCAATCCTCTCGGGTAAACTCAAAGAGGGCGATGTTCTTTATCCCGAGCGGGATCTGGCTGCACATGTCCACGTCAGCCGTGTCACGGTCCGCAAGGCAATCGACCATCTCGTACGCCACGGGCTTTTGGTTCGTCGACCCGGCTCGGGAACCTTCGTTTCCGGCTCAGCCCTCCGCGCAGATCAGCCTCTGTCATGCGCGGTGTCTTTGACAGGTGAGGTCTCCTGGCGCGGATCGGACACGGAAGTCGTGTGGATCGAGCGCAGCACGTCGCATCCCGCATCAGAGGAGATGATGACACTCGGCCTGTCCGGCGACAGCCGCGTCACGCGCCTCACGCGCTTGCGGAGTTCGGCGGGCCGGCCGCTTGCTATCGAACGCATATGTATTTCCTCGGAGTTCCTGCCCGACTCGCTTAGCGTTACCTCCTCGACCGACAAAACACCCGTGGACGCAGACTTTAGACCCGTCCGAGCGATCGAGCGCATTTTCGCATGCAACATCGAAGACCCGGACGCCAACATGCTCGGCGGCACCATTGGAACGGCCGGTCTCTTGACGAAGCGCGTCGCCTATCTTGCTTCGGGCCGCGCGATAGAATTCACCCGCTGCCTTTTCCGAGGCGATGCCGACGGCTTCGTCACCGAACTCACCTTTCTCGAAAACTGAACCGCACTTCTCACAAGACAGGATCCCTATCATGCAGGCCACCGTGCAGACGAACATGCGCCGAGAGATCGACGAAATTCCAGAAGCTGCTGCCAGATTGCTTGATCGCTTAGTGAAAGACTTCGCTGCCGCCGGCGCGGCTTTGCGCACCAAGGATCCCGCATTCGTCGTCACAGTCGCGCGAGGCTCCTCCGACCATGCTGCCTTGTTCCTGAAGTATGCGATCGAGCTCACGGCCAAATTGCCCGTCGCTTCGATTGGACCCTCGCTTGCGTCAATCTACGGCACCGAGCTCAACCTTAGTCGCGGCGCAGCCATCGCGATCTCGCAATCCGGTAAAAGCCCCGATATTGTCGCCCTGGCCGACTCAGCCACGCGCGCCGGCGCCACCTCGATCGCTCTGACGAATACGCTGCCCTCGCCGCTTGCGGAAGCCTGCAACCATTCCGTCGACATTCTGGCCGGCCCGGAAAATGCAGTAGCCGCCACCAAATCCTATGTCAACTCCATCGTTGCGGGCCTTGCGGTGCTGGGAGAGTGGACGGGGGATTCTGCGCTTAAATGCGCGGTGGCGGATCTACCGATGCACTTTGCCGCAGCGGCGAAACTCGAATGGCGGGAATTTGCCGCCGACGCCGGTGAAGCCGAATCCATCTATGTGCTGGGTCGCGGCCCGGCACTGGCGATCGCCAACGAAGCGGCGTTGAAGTTCAAGGAGACGACCGGGATTCATGCCGAGGCCTTTTCCGCGGCGGAAGTGCTGCACGGACCCGTCGCACTCGTCGGACCGCGTTTTCCGATACTGGCGCTTGCGGCCCGCGACGCCGCCGAAGGTTCGGTCGCGGAAGTGGCTGACGAACTGGTTGCCAAGGGCGCCTTCGTCCATATCACCTCGCCCCTTTCAGCAACGGCAAATCCCCTGCCCTTCGTCGAGACCGGTCACCCGATCACCGATGCGCTGGCGCTAATCGTGCCATTTTATGGTTTTGTGGAGGCCTGGTCACGTTCGCGAGGCCACAATCCGGATGCACCCGCAAACCTGAAGAAGGTCACGGAAACGCGATGAGTTCGAACCTACAAATAAAGGGCGCTCGGATCTTCGACGGCATGGAATGGCATGACGATGCCGCTCTTGTTGTCGAGGCCGGGCGAACCGCGACCCAGGTGTCGTCGGCGCTGCGCTGGCGACCGGGACATTATTTGCGGGGATAATCGCCGATGGCTTCCATGTCGTCCCGGCAGCGATGGGCATCGCAATCCGAAGCAAACAAGGCCCCGGCCAGATTTTCCTGGTAACCGATGCGATGTCGACCATCGCCACCGACATGACACGCTTGAACGGCCGCGAAATTTTGCGCGACGGCGGACGACTGACGGTTTATGACGGCACCCTCGCCGGCGCCGACATGCTCTCCTCCGTGCGTTTTGTGCATGAAAGGCGCGGGCTTCCACTGGAGGAAGCGTTTCGGATGGCTCAGCCTATCCCGCCGACGCCGTGGCGTATTGCTAAGCAAAAAGGCCGGTCTGTGGCTGGAGCCGACGCCGATTTTGTACTGCTGACGCCCGAGCTGGAACTGGAAGTCAAGCTAGATAGCTGGACGGAGGGTTTTCGAAGCCAACGTTCAAATGTGATTTTAAGTCGAGTTTTTGGAGTTTCTCCTTTGGTAAAGGCCATGTTTTCTGTGCGGAAACCCGCTGAGCATTAGCTGAACGCATTCCAATGGCCGCGCCTGCAGTCGCGCAGTCGATGGCGAGTTTCTACCGTATGAAGAACGGGACCGATTTGCCATGAAGACAAGGATGCTCTCCCCGTTTGAAAGAACCTGCCTTTGGTGGGTATCGCGAGGCAGGACCCTTGCTGAGATCGCGTTGATCGAGGGTAAGAATATCGCCGAAATCGAGCTTTATCTGGAGCGCGCGGTTGTTTCGCTCAATGCCGGATCCATAGAACAGGCGCTTGAGAAAGAGAAGCTCAGACAATCCGACTAAACGGCACATCCGCAGGCGCCGGTCGCTTCAAGATTGCCTTAAACGTAATGCAGCGTCTTGCGACATTCGCCCGGAGAGTCTGAAGGATCCGAGGGTAGTCGGCCTGAAGGGTGAATCATTGTATCGCTTCTCCAACCCGCGTCATGCGAGCCCGGCTTGCGACGGTATCTGAACCTAGAGCGGAGACTGTTCATACGCCATTTGGCCACCCTGAAAAACCTTGGCGATTGCGGGAGAGGGCGTTTTCGGACCGAAGTGCGGCGCCGTCCTCTCGACCTCGCCGTCTTCTTTTCAGTCCGCTATGACCCCTTCCGAGCCGCCGGCATCGTGACCGCCCGCGTCAAGGGCCGGCTCCGCCGGGCGAAAGCCTCCCTTGACGCGGGCGGTGCGAATGCGGCACGCCTCTTTTCTTTCATTCCCGTTTTTCCTTCTCTCTGATCTTTAGCGTCTCGTTCCAGTCCTCCTCGGGCGGGCGCAGCCGCGTCCAGTCGCAACCGCCGTCCTCAGCAAGCGCCCGCAACCGCTCGGCAAACATATCGCCTTGAGAATTGGCGTCCGTCGCCGCGACCAGCCGTGCGCCTGGCCGGGAGGCCAGTTCCCGCAGCGCCGCTTGCGTGGCCGGCGACCATCCGCCGCTGGTACTGAGGTAGAGCGTGCCCTCGCGCAACCCTTCGATTGCCGCAAGACTTATGGCATCGATCGCGGCTTCCGTGACTGCCAGACGCAGAGCAGTCGCCGGCCCGAGACGGAAGAGAACCTTCGTCCCTCCGGACGCGAAACCTCTATATTGCGGACCGCGCGCCTCCCAGCCGGTCACAACGCCAGTACTATCGGTATGCGCCGCCCATATGCTGCCGTGCGGGCCTTCTCGCAGAAGGTCTTTCTTGATCGCCGCGCGGAGCAAAGGTGCAGGTACACAGCGCTCGTCATGAAGGTAATTCCATGTCGATGATCCAGGCCATGGGCTACGGCGCGTCTGCCAACGCTGAAGGATAGAAGGGTTGTATCCTTCGCCACACCTCGCAGGCTGCCGTTCCGGTTCGGTCATCGTGAAGCCGACGAGATCTGCCACCTTCTCGGCGCTCTCGAGAAATCCGACATGATCGATATGTTCGACAAGCCCGAACACATCGCCTTTCGCATCGCTGAGCGGATCGAACCATCCGCGCCCCTCATGCGTGACGATGATAATCTCCCCACCGCGGCGAAATTTGATGGCCCGCCGTGTGCTTCCCTGCTTGTCCATGGCGAAGCTCGCCTGTTCGAGAACGGCCGCGCAGTTCACCCGTTCTCGTAACGCCTCAATTGCTCTTCTCTTCATCTTGCTCCCGATCGCTCGGCGATCGGCCTCCGTTGCCTTTTCCTTGCCCATCGTTTTGCGGGCACCCTTCAGACCGCCGCGAAGAGCAAAGGCGGCAATGGCGCGGCTGGCAATTGTCGGATCATGCAATGGTCGGGTCGACCGCGGCGTAGCCTCCCTTGCGGCCTGCAGCTCGCAAGAGGCACGCCAAAGGCAGGAGCCGGCTCGATGAGCCGACCAGGGAAAAAATTCACGGATGATCTCAATGTCGTCGTCTGCGTCGATCTCGTCCTGGAAGGACGCCGTATTCACCGTCGACCTCGAAGGCGTGGGACTGTGCAAGGGAAAGATCGTGCGACATTTGAGAGGCTCCATCCGGGAGCCGGCCAATCTCGCTCGATGGCTCCTCAAAGCCTCGGGTCCGGCGCGATCACCGCAATGCGCAGCCGAAGCGGCCCGCAGCTTGCTAGCGGACCCTTTATGGGTTGATCGTAGAAGATCCGGAACCGGGCCAGGACGCCGTCACAGACAAGCGGATTGGATTGCTTCGGTGCCATAGTCGGTTTCGCTACGTTCCCGACCCCTCCCAGCAACTGATCCTCCCCAGGAGCCGTTGTCTCCGTCTTCTCACGATCGATCCGAAAATTTGGCGACGCCGCAAGCGGTGGCACGGGGCACGAGCAGAGCGAGAATAAGCAGTCTATGCGTGCTCGATTGGTAGTCCAAACCCTCGGACACGACAATTAGAAAGTGACGTTTTTTTGTGCTTGTCGCGGCCCTAGAGGTCCAATTGCAAGGCGGAGACGCAGGAAATTTCCCGAGTTCGGCTGAAAATATCGACTCATCTTCGCTCGATTCGGACCTCCTGCGGCGCTCCGTCCACGTTGTTTTCGCCGCCCCACGGTGCGTGCTTCCTGGTGGTAAATGTTACTGCGGACAGATTTGGAAGAGCCGTCGGCTAGCGCGTGCGTTCCTTTGAAGCCTCATTGCGAAATGGCAGCTCTCTCTGTACTCAGGCGACTAGAGATCTGGGAGGCGAAATGACCATGAGGAAGACGCGTGTAGCTATCAACGGATTTGGCCGCATCGGCCGCACGATCCTCCGGATCCTGCTGGAAAAGCGACAGGACTTTGAACTTATCCTCATCAATGATGTCGCTCCGTTGGATAGCTGCGCTTACCTGTTTCAGTTCGACAGCGTATTCGGGCCCTGGGCCGGAAGACGTCGACGTACTTGATCGATCGATCAGGATCGGCTCCGTTGCCTTTCCCTTCCACAATGCCCCAGACGTCAGGAGCCTCGATCTTTCCTCTGTCGACATCTTTCTCGAGTGCACGGGGCAGCCCTATACGCGAGAGTTTGTATCGCGGGCACTCGAGGCCGGAGCCAGGGGTGTTCTGATCTCGGGACCGGCAGAGTCGGCCGACATAACCGTGGTGCTCGGCGCCAACGAGGAGATCATTGGCGGGAGCAGGATAGTCTCCAACGCCTCCTGTACCACGAACGCGCTCGCCCCTCTCCTCAAGATAATCGACGAAGCATACGAGGTAATTGGAGGCCAGATGACGACGGTGCACTGCTATACAGGCAGCCAACCCACCGTCGATCAGCCAAGGAGTGATCCCGCTAGAAGTCGAGCGGCAGCGCTGTCGATGGTGCCAACGACAACCAGCGCGCACAAGCTGGTTGGCAAGGTACTCCCCCACCTCGCTGGCAAGATCGAGGCCCGCGCTATTCGGGTGCCCACGGCGAGCGTGTCCGCCATCGACCTCACCGTCTCGCTCGGCATCGAACCCTCGCTGTCCGACGCTCGAGAGGAACTGAAGAAGCGGGCACTCGCTTCAGGTGTTCTGGGATGGACGGAACGGCCACTGGTTTCCGTGGACATGCGAGCGCGTCCGGAGTCGTTGGTGATTTCAGGTCCGGAGATATCGGTCTCGCCTGGTGGTTTGCTACGGGTGTTCGGCTGGTACGATAACGAATATGGGTTCGCCACAAGGATGCTCGACGTCGCGAAGCTGCTCGACGATCACAGCCTCGCGAACGAGGGATGCTCCCGCATATTGAGCCAGTGAGGCAGCCTCCTTGTCTCAACTGGCGCCTTAGGGACACGATCAACGTGGAGAGGTCGTGCAGTACGAACGCTGCCCGCCTAGTGAGAACGGGAGCGGCGTCGTGAGGTTGGTCATCGATGCGGCGAAGCCGTTCCGCTGAGACCCTGTTTCGCTCCGTACCCCGCCCTCCCACTACTTTGGGAGATTTTTAGCGGGCGGCGATTTTTGGGATTGAACTAAGCCGCTGATCGCGGCGATTTTTTGCGAGCTTTGAGCGGATCCTCCTGCCTGAGAGGATGGTGGTGTTTGTAAACCCACCCTTCAGACAGGAGGTCCAGATGGCCGAGATAAGCCCTCTTCGCCGCCGGATGATCGAGGACATGACGGTCCGCAATCTGTCTCCGGCCACCCAACGATCCTATATCAATGCCGTCCAGAAGTTCAGCCGCCATTTCGGCCGCTCGCCCGATCGGCTCGATCTTGAAGACGTCCGCGCGTTCCAGGTCTACCTTGTCTCAGGTGGAATATCCTGGGCGGCATTGAACCAGATCGTCTGCGCGCTGCGGTTTTTTTATGGGGTCACGCTCGGTCAGAATGAGATCCCGGAGCGCATCCCCTATGCCCGCGCACCGCGGAAGCTGCCCATCGTTCTGTCGACGGACGAGGTAGTCCAATTCCTGGAAGCTGTCTCCAGCCTGAAGGCGCGTGTGGCACTAACCTGCGCCTATGGAGCCGGTCTCAGGGTCTCGGAAGTCTGCGGACTAAGCATCGGTGATATCGACAGCTCGCGCATGGTGATTCACATCACGCGTGGCAAGGGCGGCAAAGCCCGCTATGTCATGCTGTCGCCGGAACTGCTCGGGATTTTGCGCAGCTATTGGCGGCTTGGCGCGGCCCAAGGGCATTCTGTTACCTGGGCGCGATCCTGAGAAGCCGATCGAGCCGTGGGTGCTGCATGCCGCCTGCCGTTCGGCGGTTGCGGCGGCGGGTCTCTCCAAGCACGTCACCGTCCATACGCTGCGCCATTCCTTTGCTACTCACCTGCTCGAGAACGGGACCGATATTCGTATTATCCAAGTACTGCTCGGTCATGCACACCTGTCGAGCACGGCACATTACACGCGGGTTTCCACCGACACGATCCGCTCCACGGCAAGCCCGCTTGACCGATTGCGACTGGAGGTGACGCCGCCGGTATTATAGTCGGTTGAGACCGGCTTTCGAAGTTGCCGACATCTTTCGGCAACACGGTGGCTCCTACAGGCAAGAGAACGCCGGTCATCTTGGTCGCGGCGAACGACGTGTCATGGGCGCGATCGAAGCTTGCCGCACACCCAGGCTCGGTGGCCATGTCGATGCCTGCGATGAGTGTGGCCAGCGTAAACTTCGCTGTGAGGCATACGGTGAAAGCCGTCGGGTAGTACGTGGAGAAGGAAGCGCCGGATAAACTCGAGCGGGTCAAGGCGCATGATCTTCTCGCGATCATGTCTTTGGCGTCGATAGTCCTTCCACCGGAAGTCGACATGCTCGTCATCGGCACTGGCTCCAGCGGACCTTTCCGTCAGGCTTTGAGCAAGCGCGGTCTGCTGTGGGCAGTTGGTCTGTCGCGACGCCAGAACGTCTATCCCGCCGACGTTGCCCTCCCAGTCGCGAAGGCTGGACAGCCCCGCAAATACCTGGACAAGGACGCTTGTCTATCTCAGATTGGCTATGTCGCGCAGGAGCCTCATGAACCTAAGCTTGAGCGATAACGTCTTGTTCGGGCGTCAATTTATAGACGGGGAGATTGCACCGGTGTTGCACAGTGTGAACCTAGGCGACAAGCTTGAAGAGTTGGCAGAAGGGCTTGATTTCCAGATTGGAGAGCGGGGCCGCCCATTTTGCGCAGGCCTGCGTAGATGTTTCGCTTAGTCGTCTCGTCGAGCGCGGAACTCGCCTCATCGAGAATGAGCAGCTTCGGTCGTTGCAGGACGAACTTAATGACTCGATAGACCGAATTCGAGCCCGGCTCTGGACGAGACCTCAGCAGGTATTCGAGGGACAGAACGGAGCGCGCTCCCGCGGAACTGATCGCCGAACTTGGAAGCTGCTTCCTTTGCGGGGGGCGCGCCGGAGGTGGAGTCTCGGCCGGACCATGCATCTTTCCTCGGCTCGTGGCTGAAGATTCTATCCGGCGACAGACGGGCCAGCTTCCTGCACGGTCTCCAGCCCATTTAGGCCGACGAGAGAGAGTATGCATAGGAGACGTCAAGGTCGGTCGTTGTCACCGCAACGGCCGACAGCTCTTTCGGCTCTCTCTCTCCGCGAGGGGCATGCGGATCGGATGTGAGGTCAGGCTTCCCTCAGATCGATGGGTTTCGATCGGTGGCTTTCAGGTTTCGGGACCGCTAGATTTCGACGATAAACGGCTTTGTCTGCAAACGCATAGATCCTCCAGGCGACGAATTGCGCCCCAGCAATATTGCGTTGCTGAGAGGAGGCAACTACCCGGGAGGCCGAGTTTGTCGCGTCCAATGTAGTGCTCTGACATTGAGACAGGGCAACAGGTTCGCGGCTGCAACGTTCCGGCACGGCAAACGCCTGACGAGTGTCACTATCGTCAGGTTCCTCCCACCGCTGTCATAGGCCACGTCCTCCCCGGGCTCGATGAGGCATGTCTGATCGGAGACCGGCTTCGCCTCGATCGTTCTCCGCAACGGCCATCCGCAACTTTCTTCCCCTGCGACTGCGTTCCCATTCCTCGCGGAACAACAAAGTCGCTTCCGGCCGCCCTCCACTTCGTTTCGGCCCCCTCCGGGGTGCGGTCCGATCGTCCCCGATCCTTGCGACAGCCATCGAGGCCGCGAAGGGCGCGGCCCGAAACAACCGAAAGGAACTGGACATGGCTACCATCGGCACCTTCACCGCAAACGAAAACGGCTTTACCGGCTCGATCCGCACCCTCGCACTCAACGTCAAGGCCCGCATCGCCCGCGTCGGCAACCCCTCCGACAAGGGTCCGCATTTCCGCATCTACGCGGGCAATGTCGATTATGCAGAGAGCGGGATTATGCGGAGTGTTGGCCGCTGAAGCCTGCTTTTGCCGGTGTTTGCGGTGGATTTTACTCCGCATAATTCCGGAGCCATCTGTGCCGCTGAGATGGATAGTGCGTCTTAAAATGCGGACGTCTTTGGCCTATGCTGATCCGCATGATCATTTAGGCGAAAGCTGCAAATTTGGCGGAAAAGAATAATGCTTGGGAGAACATTGCTCGCATTCGAGGGCGGTTAGCCGATCTGAATGACGAGCGGATGGTGCTTGAGCGTGAGCTGGAAGTGTTTGAGCAACAGCTGATTTCCGATAGCCAGGCCAACGCCGAGAAGCCAGCCTTCGCCGATGCCCCTGTTACCAACAGCTCACCGTCGATGGAGAAGGTGGAGTTATTCCGGCAGTTGTTTGCCGGGCGCCCAGATGTCTTTCCGGTACGATGGGAAAATAGAAAGGATGGACGCACCGGCTATTCGCCATCCTGTTCCAACGAGTGGGCGAAAGGGATCTGCGGCAAGCCGAAGGTGAAATGTGGGGACTGCCCCCATCAGGCGTTCATCCCGTATTCCGAGGATATCATCGAAAAGCACCTTCGTGGCGGCGATGCCCGCTCAAGCGACTTTGTTGCCGGCGTATATCCATTGCTGCAAGACGAAACATGCTGGTTCCTTGCTGCTGACTTCGACAAGGAAAGCTGGGCGGACGATACCAGAGCGTTGCTGGCAACCTGTCGTGCAAAAGGAATTGCCGCAGCCCTCGAACGGTCGAGGTCGGGAAACGGAGGCCATGTCTGGATATTCTTCTCCGAACCCGTTCCGGCGAAGATCGCCCGACAACTGGGGGCCGCGCTGATAACAGAGACGATGGAGAACCGCCCTGAGATCGGCTTCACGTCTTATGATCGCTTCTTTCCCAATCAGGATACGATGCCACTTGGCGGCTTTGGCAATCTGATCGCGCTTCCCCTGCAAAGGAAAGCCCGTGAAAATGGCAACAGCGTTTTTGTCGATGGCGACCTGCAACCCTACGATGACCAGTGGGCATACCTGTCGTCTTTACCCAGGTTGTCGGCGGACGAAGTCTTCAGGATCGCCGACGAAGCCGAATTGTCCGGGCGGGTCTTGGGCGTTCGGATGCCGGTCGATGACGAACATGCCGACGAGCCTTGGAAGATGTTACCGTCGCGTCGGAGCGAGCCGCGGCGAATTGAGGCTGCGATCCCGCAAAGCATCAAGGTCGTGATCGCCGACCAGGTTTACATTGATAGGACCGAGCTTCCGTCCGCGCTGATTGCGCAGTTCGTGCGCCTGGCAGCATTCCAGAACCCGGAATTCTATCGTGCGCAAGCAATGCGATTGCCGACATTCGGCAAGCCGCGGATCATCTCATGTGCCGAGCTTCACCCACGCCATGTCGCGCTGCCACGAGGCTGCTTCGACGAAACTGTAGAGCTGATCAGGAGCCATGGCGCGATCGCCATTTTGGAGGATCTCCGCGAAGATGGAGAGGCTCTACCCGCCGGCGTTTCGTTCCAAGGGGAACTGCGACGGCCACAATCGCGGGCCTTTGATGCTCTTGTCGCCAACGATAACGGCGTGCTCGCCGCCACGACCGCCTTCGGCAAGACAGTTGTCGCAGCTGCACTCATAGCGCATCGAAGCCGCAACACGCTGGTTCTTGTTCACCGCAGGGAGCTTCTCACCCAATGGGTAGAGCGTCTGAGTTCCTTCCTGAGCATCGAACCAAAGCAGATCGGCATTATCGGTGGCGGGAAAAGGAAGCCGACAGGGATCGTCGATGTGGCGCTGATCCAAAGCCTGGTTCGCAATGGCGAGGTCGATGACATTGTCGGCAATTACGGTCATCTGATTGTCGATGAGTGCCACCATCTGTCCGCTGCAAGTTTTGAACTTGTCGCTCGCAGATCCAAGGCGCGATATGTCGTCGGCTTATCTGCCACCGTTGCCCGAAAGGACGGTCATCATCCGATCATCTTCATGCAATGCGGCCCTGTTCGCCATCGGGTCGATGCAAGAGTTCAGGCTGCCGAGCGTGGTATTCGCCACCGTGCCCGCGACCGTTCGACGAAGTTTGAGTTGCCAGCGTCACTCGTCTCGGCCGAGCGCCCGTCAATGCCAACGATCTATGCGGCCCTTGCGCAGGACCAAGGCCGAAATGACCTGATATTCGATGACGTGCTGAAATCCCTCGAGGCCAAACGTTCGCCCATACTGCTGACAGAGCGTAAGGATCACCTCGATTATCTCCCAGCAGAAGTTCTCGCCGTTCGTGAAAAATCTGGTGGTGCTGCGCGGCGGCATGTCGGCGAAGGATCGCAAGCAAGCCAACACGGCGTTGAATGTTGCGGACGATGACGAGCGCCTGATACTTGCGATAGGCCGCTATATCGGGGAAGGCTTCGATGACGCCCGGCTCGACACGTTGTTCCTGACCATGCCGATCGCCTGGAAGGGAACTCTGGCGCAGTATGTCGGCCGTCTGCATCGTCAGCATGATGGTAAGCGGGACGTCCTGGTCGTCGATTATGACAGCAGCAAGACACGTGGGCCTGTGAGGCCAAACTCGCCGTGCCGATAACGGATGAGCTGCATACCGACTTCTGGAATGGATTTTAAACCTCCGATTTGTTCAACACGCCGGACTTCCCCGGCGCCGACAAGCAACTGGAGGTAATAGTGACAAAGCGAAAGTATAGACATCGCCGCAGTATCAATGTTCGGATCAACTGGCTACAGCCGCATGTCGATGGGTTCAAGGAGTGGTTATCCCAGCGGAATTATTCGCCTGCAACGATCGTGGAGGTGGTGCGTCTGTTGGCGCTATGGAGTGACTGGGTGCGAGCGACCGGCTTCGAGATTGACACGCTCGCTGTTGGCTTCGCCGCATCGGCGTCGGTGTTCCAAGTTAGAGCATTTCATGTTTTGACAGAAGCATAGCCCGCGTTTTCGAGATAGTTGGCGCATTCGTCGGGCTGGGTTGTTTCGACTAGCCTGCCGATGTGCCGCCAGGTTTCGTCAATTGTTCGGCGCTGCGCGTGCCGCATCCAGTGTTTGATCTTCGAAAAGGCCTGCTCAATCGCTTTGTCATGATGACTCTCCAGTGCGGGTTCCTGTTGAGGCATGCGATAGGCTGACAAGCCAGATACGTTGAGTTCCTACTTCAACGATACGCCCTTTGAGCTCT
>NZ_CBYB010000035.1 GCF_000577275.2 Rhizobium favelukesii | reverse complement strand
TAGCAAAAAAGCGCGTGCTCCGCAGGGTGCGGCCGGGCTCTTCCTCTCTTATCTGCACGAGAAGAAGATTCTGCCTCCAGAACTGCACCCGTCGCTGGAAGAGACCTGGCCGACGCTTGCCGCGTTCCGATGCTGGATGAGGGAGCAGCGTGGCATCAAGGATTCCACACTCGATACCTATCAGCCGATCTTGATCGACCTTCTGGTGTCGCTCGGCACTGATCCAGAGGTTTATACGGCGGCCGCGATCCGTGGCTTCGTGCTCGATCGCGCGAAACCGCATGGCCGCGCACGGGCTCAGAGTATCACTGTCGCAACGCGGGCATACCTCAAATATCTTGTGGCGATCGGGCAATGCCCAATCGGCCGGCAATATGCGGTTCCGAGCTTTGCGAGCTGGCAACTGGCGACGACACCGCGTTTCCTTGGGCAAAGTGATATCGACCGCCTCCTTGCCACTTGTGACGGAGAAAGCAGGTTACGCGACCGCGCTGTCATGCTGCTCCTGGCTCGGCTGGGCCTCAGGGCCAGCGAAGTCGCTAATCTCACTTTCTGTGACATTGATTGGAAAAATGGCCGAATAACGCTTGTCGGCAAGGCCCGGCGGGAGGAACGGCTCCCGCTACCTCAAGACGTTGGCGATGCCATTTTAGCTTATATCGAGCGGGCAAGGCCGCGCATTGCGACGACTCGAGTGTTCCTGACGGATATTGCACCGATCAGGCCACTCAGCCGAATTGCCGTGAAATGTATCGTGCGCCGCACACTCGACAGAGCGGGGATTGAAAGTGTCCATCGAGGTGCGCATGTGCTGCGGCACTCGGCGGCGACCGCGATGCTGCGTGACGGCGCAAGCCTTGCCGGCGTTGGAGCCGTGTTGCGTCACCGTTCTCCATCAACGACCGCGCTCTACGCCAAGGTAGACATCGGCCTCTTGTCCGAGATCGCGCAACCATGGGGCGGGAGGTTGCCATGCTGAGTGCCGACGTCAACCGCTATATCAGTCTGCGCCGCGCGCTAGGTTATAAGCTTGTGCAGGCCGAACGGCATCTTCTCGCGTTCGCGCGCTTTGCAGCGGAACGCGGCGAGAGCCACATTCGCACTGCAACAGCTCTTACGTGGTTGCCCATGGCGGCCAAAAGCCCAAACGCCATGGCGCATCGCCTGACAGCCATTATCCTGTTTGCTCGCTTCCTGCAGGCGGAAGACCCTCGCCACGAGATACCGCCCCCAGATATCAAGCGGATCACCAATAGGCCGGTTCCCTACATCTATACAGCGGACGAGATAGCCCGGATTCTCGATACTACCGGTCATCTAAGGCGCCAAAGGCCCAATCCGCTGCGTCGCGAACTCTATGCCATGCTTTTTGGGTTGATTGCATCCACTGGACTGCGTGTCTCCGAGGCTCTTGCGCTCAGGCTTGATGACATTCTGCATGACGGCGTGTTACACATTCGCGAAACCAAGTTCCGTAAAAGCCGGTTGGTGCCGCTGCACGCGACCGTCGTCGAGGCGCTCAAAGGCTATCTTGACGCGCGATGCCAACTTGCAGGCGAGAGCGATTGGCTCTTCCCATCCGTCAAGCACCGACAGCTTTACCCATCGACGGTGAACTATGCATTCCGCTGCATCCTGCGACGAGCGGGCATCGCTCCGGATCGAAGTCGACAGCCGCGCATCCATGATCTTCGACATACCTTCGCAACCCGTGTCCTGGAACAATGCGGCGCCGAGCGCGGCACGATTGCCAAGCACTTCGTCGCCCTGTCGACCTACTTGGGTCATGCCAGTATCCACAATACATACTGGTATCTCCAGGCGACGCCAGAAATGATGGTCGATATCGCAGCGGCCGCGGAAAAGCTGATTGGGGAGGGTGACGTATGACGAAGCTCGCTCCACTCATCACCAGCTTTCTGCGTGACTATATGCCCCGACAAAGGGGTTACAGTCCGCAAACCTGCGAGACCTATGCGTACTGCTTCAAACTATTGTTCGACTATGCGGCGAAACGGCTGGGCACCCGTCCCTCTTTGCTGACGATTGAGGATCTCGACGCACCGATGATCGTCGCCTTCCTTGGTTACATTGAACACGATCGCGGCAATAGCGCGTCTACGCGCAATGTTCGGCTTGCTGCCATCAAGACGTTCATGCGCTATGTGGAGCACAAGGTGCCCTCCGCCCTAGAGCAGATTGGCCGGGTCCATACGATCCCGGCCAAGCGCCACGACCAGAAGCTCATCCGTCACCTGACAATGGAGGAAATGCGAGCAATCCTCAACGTTCCCGATCTTGCGACACGCTTTGGCGTGCGCGACCGGGCCATGATGCACCTTTGCTTCGGGGCAGGCTTGCGGGTCTCCGAACTGGTCGGCGTTCTCACAGAAAACCTGTCACTTCGACACGGCGCGACCGTGATGGTTCAGGGCAAGGGCCGTAAGGAGCGCTGCCTACCGCTGTGGAAGGACACGGCTCGAGACCTTCGCGCCTGGCTGAGCGTCAGGGGCTTGGTCCGAGTGCCGGAACTATTCGTCAACGCACAAGGGGATGCGATGACGCGTGCGGGATTCGAGTATATCCTGGACAAGCATGTCCGCAAGGCGGCAGAAACCTGCACTTCGCTGCGTGATCAGAGCGTCTCGCCGCACCAGCTTCGACATAGCTGTGCAGTCATCATGCTACAGGCTACCCATGACATCCGGAAGGTCGCCCTGTGGCTGGGTCACACCGACATCCGTACAACGGAGGTCTACCTCCGCATGGATCCTACCGAAAAGCTGGAAGCGGTCGAGGCGGTCGTCCCGCCAGAACTGCGACGCGGACGATTCAAGGCACCGGATGCTTTGATCGCATCGCTGCTTTCGGACTTGGAAACACCGGCGCGATCGGATCGGTTACAGATCTGAGGCGGCTTCTGCGCACCGCGTGAGACGCTTGGTTCCACCGGCATCCTGCTTGACATGGTCCGCACCATGTCGAGCGGGATTGGTGTCGTCGGCTCGGAGCATGGCAATGACATCGGTAGGGGCGATGACGCTGCGACAGGGGTGTTCATGCTAATGTGGCTCTGATCATCCACGTCGTTCTCTGCCGACAATGCCGCGAAGCCCCGATACGGCCTCTCATCTCGGCTGGTCTGGCGCCGGTCCGGCCTTGGCCTGCAACGGCTTCGCCGACCTTCTTCCCCTGACCGCAAGCGGCCATCCTCGCGAAGCAACAAGCTCGGCTACCGCCGTCCTCCGCTGGCGCTGTGGTCCTTTGGATGCAGCAGGCCAACCCGTCGCCTCTCGACCGCCATCGAGGCCGCATCGGGCGGCTTCGAACAACTCTCAGGAGAAACGACAATGGCTCAGATCGGCACCTTCACTCGCGACGAAACCGGCGCCTACAACGGCACCATCAAGACCCTCACCCTCAACGTCAAGGCATCCATCAAACCCTGCGACCGCGACAACGATCGCGCCCCGGACTTCCGGGTCACAGCAACCGGTGTCGAGTTCGGAGCCGGCTGGAGCCGGACCGCCCGGGAAACCGGCGCCGAATACCTCTCGCTCAAGCTCGACGATCCGTCCTTCACGGCTCCGGTCTACGCCTCCCTCGTCCAGGGCGACAAAGGCGACCACAAGCTCATCTGGTCCCGCTGACCAGCACCAAGGCGCTCCGCTCACAGCGGGGCGCTACCCATCAACCCTCGGAATTATGCGGAGTAATTTCCACCGCAAACACCGGCAAAAGCAGGCTTCAGCGGCCAACACTCCGCATAATCCCGCTCTCT
>NZ_CBYB010000034.1 GCF_000577275.2 Rhizobium favelukesii | reverse complement strand
GGGATACAGCATCAATCGTCACGTTTATCGAGACCTGAATCCGTGCTGCTTTCGTCACCCGCGCTCCCGCCACCCCTGCATCCACGCCACTGTGCGATGCCCTTTCCTTGGACGGGCACCATTCAATACCCATAGAGCGCCACTCGCGCCCGCGGCTTAGCCCAACACGTTTTTAGCGCACCGTCGCCATCGCCTCGGAGTGCTCGTCCACGTCGATACCCGCGACGCCACGCTAAAAACGCTCTGCATTATGCGGTGCACCGCATAACGTCGAACTCGGCGCCGCCTGGCAGAAGCACTCTAGCGAGAGCGACCGCGATTATCTCTCGGTCAAGCTCGATGACCCGAGCTTCGCCGCTCCCATCTACGCAACGCTGACGGAAGTCGAAGGCGAGGACGGTTACCAGCTGATTTGGTCCCGCCCCAGCCGGGATTGAGATCCGGAAAAGGCCCCGCCGTTTGAGGCGGGGCCAACAGGCCATTTCGAGAAAGCAGGCAACGGGCGTCGAGCCCATTTCCAGCTTTTTGGGTGCCATACGGAGAGGTGGGGTCTGCTCATATCGAGCCCATCGTGCCGTCGAGGCGGGCTAGCCTCAAAGACGAGCGGTTCCCCCAAAATGTTGGCGCATTTCGGCTCGCCGCCCCTGGCGGTCGCATGCGCGATCCTTGACCCTGACCCGCCGCCACGCCGACGGGCGCATCTTTCTCAAACATCAAGGAGATGACGATGATCGAACACCAAATCGAAGAACTGCGCGCTGAGCTGAACGCTTGCATTGAGCCTGCCGAGCGCCGCCAGATCGAAGCCAGCTCGAAATCGCCCAGACCGAGCTGATCGTGATGTTTGCGAATAGGACGGCTCCATTGAAGCCGAGCCGTCCTTCTGAGCGCGGCATATCACCAGCGTAGTCGGTCCGCCGCCATCCACAGCACGGAGAGGAGCAATGCGCTGCCGCTCTCCTTTCGCTCTCCTGTCATCGACATCGGGGATGTTGCATGCCGTCCGTCGCGCAGCAACCGGTAGGTCCTCCACTCTCGTTTCGGCCTTTCAGGTGCGCCCCTCCTTGTCCGTCATCCAGCCTATCCCCGCGATATCGCATTTCGAAAGGAGAAAAACCGTGCAACAGCTCGCTCAGTTCCTCGCCGCCACCGGCCGTCAGCTCTGCGTCCTCGGCAAGGTGATCTGTCACTTCTTCCGCAAGGGGAAACTCGGTCTCAAGCTCGCAATCAAGATTCCGTTCTTGGTCGAGATCGAGGCGTTGTTCGAGACCGACTGGAACCGGCGCGAATGACGCGCCACCAGGGGTCGCTTCGGCGGTCCCTGCTTTCCGCCACTTGGGAGACCAAAGGCAATCGGGACTAGCTTTGCAAAATCCCGAGAGTTGTTGGTGGCCGATAGCCGCGAGCACGTTTTTGTTTGACCAGTTCGAGGAACAAGCGAACCGCTTCCTCCTCCCGTTCAAAAACATGCTTTTTCTCTTGCCCGTGTTTGCCGATCCGTCCCCATCGCCGGGTCAAGCAGGCCTCTCCGAAGATAGTCTGCTCAACCTCCATGGCATAATACCGCGCCATGTTCTTGGCTGGATCCGATCGTTCGACATAGAGCTGATAGGGTTGGGCAATCATGCCGACATCATCGTCAAGCATATCCGGCACGTCCAACGACATATGTGAATCCTACAGGTGCGACCGATTCATTTTCGTGAAGAATGGCGTTGGAGCGAGGCGCCGATGGCGCACCGCTCTAGTCGCGCTGCGACCGGAGCCCGTACGCGGTCTCCGCCCCGTCGGGGGCGAAGACGAGACGCTAGCGGATCAACAGCCGAATTGGCTTGAAAGTTTGCGCCGAAATTTCGATGCGGAAGTGCATTTGCCCACCGATATATCGCGCGAGTTTCTGTCTGCATCCCTCCATTGGGCGATCGAGCACAAAGTCGATTTCGGTTTGTTCCACGAATGCCCGCAAGATCATCATCGCGCACTTTGGTGGTGATGAGACCTACCTCCCGTACCGGTGGTCCGACAAGCGATGGCACATCGGCCTTGAGGACAAAGAGCCCGTCCTCGATCCAGGCGAGTGAAATTGAGACCAGAGGTGGCTCGCTGCCTCTTGTCTCTGCCTTTTCATGTGAGCCGTTCCAGCCGGATCGACCGGCCGGTACGGCTATGAAAGGGGCTCTGCCGGCCCTCTCAACCTCACCCCATGAAGGAAGGGCAAGCCCTCCTCCCCGACCCCTTATCCCCTCCCGTCAGGCAAAGCGACGGCTTGCTGTCATCCGCCCTGGCACCAGCCGTGTCGGGTACCATCCCATGATCGGGCGGACCCTTCGTCGACCAAGGCATCGCCCAGCGAAGTGCCTGCGCGAGACACGGTGCGAAGTTTCCGTCCGTACTTGTCCTCGTCACGCAACCCGGCCGACAGCGAGAATTTTCCCGCGTTGAGCAGCGACAGCAGACGGGATTTTGCCGCCTCACCCCTTATCCGTTCCGCCTCGCAGCGGGGCGGGCTCAGTTCAGGCGTATCGATATCGGCGATGCGGATTTTCTCCCCCTCGAACCAGAAGGTGTCACCGTCGACAACGCAGTTCGTCCGTTGGCTGTCGCCGCAGAGCACGAATGACGCCGATAGCGCATCTTGTGCGTGTGCTTTGGCGAAGACAGCGCTGTCGAGATGGCCATTGTGATAGAGGTACAACCACCCGGCGGCGCCGATCACCATGGCGGCCCAGATCATGGTGATCGGAATGCCTCTGCCGCGATCGGGACGGTGACGACGTGACGTCGATCGCGACGAATTGGTGCCGCGACGATCGTTCGCGAGCTTACGATTTTTCCTGAACGGAATGACGTTCTTTTGTGCCAAGCTTTTCATCCCTCTTCGTCGGCAGACGCTACAGTCGGTTTGGTTCATATGGGTTTACCGCAGGCGTCGCATTCGAAGCTTCCTTCTCCCTTCCGCCCATCGAATGAAACCGGTTCTCGCCGATGCAGACCCTCATATCATCCCGCCGGAACCAGATGGCACGGCCGCATCTGAGCGGCGCGTTGCCGGCCGTGAACACGATCTGTTCGTCGGCCCGCATGCGAAGGACTTCGTGCGGTTGGATCAACGGTCGTGCCGCAAGCTGCTTCGACCGTGTTCGCGACGATCCCTTTGCATGAAAACTGCGGCTGACCTGGTCGATCTCGACCGTGGTCATGCCGCAGCGCTTCGATATGTAATCCGCGGTCTCTGGATCGTTGATCGCGGCGAAAGAGATCCAGCTGGCACTCTCGAACCACTTGCTTGCCGCGTCGCGGCCGCCATAGGTGTCACGCATCTGGCCGATCGACTGATAGATCATCGTCAGCGTGATCCCGTATTTGCGGCCGGCGTCGCGCGCGGTCTCGATGATCCGCATGTAGCCGAGGCGGGCGACCTCATCGAGGAGGAACAGCGCGCGCCCTTTGATCTGTCCGTCGCGATTGTAGATCGCGTTGAGAAATGAGCCGATAATCACGCGCGCAAGACCCGAATGGGTCTCCAATGTCTTGAGGTCGATATTGATGAAGACGTCTGTATTGCCTGCCGCGATGTCGCTGGTAGGGAACTTCTTCCCAGACACGAGCGCGGCATAGTTTGGATAGGAAAGCCAATGCGTTTCCTTGACCGCATTGGCATAAACGCCGCTGAAAGTTTCCGGCGTCATGTTGACGAAGGCAGCGACGTTCTCCTTCACGAAATCCGAGCCCGAATTGTCGTAGATGTCCTGCAGCCGCTTGCGCAATGTCGGTTCCGGCTCCGAGAGATTCATGCGAACCTGCCGAAGCGTCTGGTCCTTCTCATCCATGTGACCGGACAGGCAGACGTCGGCGATCAGCGCCGTCAGGAGCTGCAGCGCCGATGCGCGAAAGAAGTCGTCACGGACACCACGCGCGCCTCCGCTGTCGCTCATGATCCATGATGCGACCGAGGCGATATCCTCTTCTTTGGTTCCGCCGAAACGTCCGACCCAGTCCAAGACGTTGAAGCCGATATCTGGCTTCCTTGGGTTGAGGACGAACACGTCTCTCCCCGCTCCACCGCGATGCGCGATGACTATCGGCGCGACCTCGTTCGACGGATCCAGCACGATCAGCGTGCCGCCCCATTTGAGGGCTGTCGGGATCGTCACCGACGTCGTCTTAAAACCGCCGGAACCGGCAAAGACGATCCCGTGCGACGAACCGAACGAGCCATCGAAGCACAGCAACGGCGACTTGCCGCCTGCGCCCCACACCTCCGCACTGTCGGCGCGAAACGCTTGGCTCGCGACACTGTCTTTGTCGACCCGATAGCGCTCGCCGATGACGATGCCACCAGCATCGGGAAACAGCTTTGCCGCCTCTGTGAGTTTCATCCAATCCGCCTCGCCATGGAGCGCCCGCTTGCCCTGAATGCGCTTCGGCTCGGCCCCTGCGAATGCCGCATTGCCGATGAGCGCTACTCGCAGTGCGAAGCAGGCACATAATAGCGCCGCACTCGCTCCGATCGACGTTGCCGGATCGAGAAAGGCCAAAACCGTCTTGTCGGCGGGTGCCGCCTTGATGACAGCGGAAAGGCGCATTGTTTCGCGGACTGCTGCGACCAGGATTGTCCCACTCGATCCCGCGACGACGCCCCAACCTGCCTGCTTGATATTGATCGAACCGGCGCTCGCGAAAAGCAACAGCACTCCGATCGCCGCACTGGCGACATAGGGCAATGCGATGCCCGCCCGCCCCCATGCCAGTCGCGCGGCCTCGGTCTTGCCGAAACCCGAAAGCCACTGCTCGACCCCCGTCATCCCGATGACGACGAGGATCATCAACGCTGTTGGTACGACGACGAGCGCAATCCTATTGATCGTCATTGCCGAAGGCCTCCACGCCGATTGCCATGAGCCTGGAGCGCTCGCCATCGTCACCCTTGATGCGGCGCGCTGCATCGATCAGCGTGCCCAGCAACAGCGCTCGCTTCTCGTAGCGCAGACCGGCCTTGACGATCAGGCCGCCGAGCTCGATCTTTTCGCGCGTGTCCCTTTTGCGGGCGTCGGATGTCATCGTCCTCGTCATGCGCTCAAGCCTCGCCAGCGCTGCCCGCACCCGCGCCAGACGCGTCCGTCGCGGTCGGCGTTGCGCCGCCGCTCTCGCCGGCGCCCTTCTTCCCTCCGGTTGTAACGCCCTGCCCTCCGCGGAATCGCTTGGTCACTTGCTCAAACGCTGCCTGAAGTTCCGCCTCGTCGATTTCGATCTCGCCAAGGCCCGCCTTGAGCGCGATCCGGCCGATGCGTTCCGCTTCCCTGGTCTCGGCAATCTTGAGCTGTTCCTGCAGCTTGGCGATTTCGTCGCGGATTTTCGCGGATGGCTTCTTCATTCCGATTGTCTCCCTGGCTGAGAAAGCGTGTCTTTCGAAGTCAGTTTTTTTCGGAACAGAGTGCGGAACGCACTACTGTGAATCCTACAATCGCCAACGGCGATGCTTTGGTGGATCATCCCGGCCGTTCCGAAGGAGCGGCTTCCAAGGGCGCAATTATACGTCGCTGGCGCGACTTGTTGCTGAGAGAGACTGACGGGGCCGCCGCTCCCGACGAACGCATTGATTTTGTTCGCAACCGGGAAAGAATTCGCCGTGGCCGTCCCTCACTTCTCCGTAAGCGTCGTCGCCCGTGGCTCCGGCCGCAGCGCCGTCCTGTCGGCGGCCTACCGGCACTGCGCCAAGATGGAGTTCGAGCGGGAAGCTCGGACGATCGACTACACCCGAAAGCAGGGGCTCCTGCATGAGGAGCTCGTCGTTCCATCCGATGCGCCGGAATGGTTGCGCATGATGGTCGCCGATCGCTCGGTCGCCGGCGCATCCGAGGCTTTCTGGAACAAGGTGGAGGTATTCGAAAAGCGCTCAGATGCCCAGCTTGCCAAGGATGTGACGATCGCGCTGCCAATAGAGCTAACGGCCGCGCAGAACATCGCCCTCGTCCGGGATTTCGTGGAGCGGCACATCACGTCGAAGGGTATGGTCGCCGACTGGGTTTATCACGATGCTCCGGGCAATCCACATGTGCATCTGATGACGACATTGCGGCCGCTCACCGAAGACGGGTTCGGCTCGAAGAAGGTCGCGGTTCTCGCCCCGGACGGCAAGCCGATCCGCAATGACGCCGGCAAGATCGTCTATGAGCTATGGGCCGGCAGCGCTGAGGATTTCAATGCGTTTCGCGACGGCTGGTTTGCCTGCCAGAACAAACATCTGGCGCTTGCCGGCCTCGATATCCGCATCGATGGCCGTTCCTTCGAAAGGCAGGGCATTGCCCTGGAGCCGACCATTCACCTCGGCGTCGGCACCAAAGCCATCGAGCGCAAGGCCGAGCAGACCGATCGGAAGCAGGAGACCCCGGCAAGCAAGCTCGAACGGGTCAAGTTTCAGGAGGCCCGCCGCAGCGAGAACGCCCGCCGCATCCAGCGCCGTCCGGAGATCGTGCTCGACCTGATCACGCGGGAGAAGAGCGTCTTCGACGAACGGGATGTTGCGAAGGTGTTATACCGCTATATCGACGATGCGAGTCTGTTTCAGAGCCTGATGGTGAGGATCCTGCAGAGCCCGGAGGCCCTCCGGCTCGAACGCGAGCGGATCAACTTTGCGACCGGTATTCGGACACCAGCCAAGTACACGTCGCGGCAGATGATCCGACTTGAAGCCGAGATGGTCAACCGGGCTATCTGGCTGTCCGGCCGCGCCTCTCATGGTGTGCGCGAGGCGGTTCTGGAGGCGACCTTTGCGCGCCATGCCCGTCTGTCGGTTGAGCAGCGGACGGCGATCGAACATGTGGCTGGCGGCGAACGGATCGCCGCCGTCATCGGCCGCGCCGGCGCCGGCAAGACGACGATGATGAAGGCGGCGCGCGAAGCCTGGGAAGCGGCCGGCTATCGTGTCGTCGGTGGTGCGCTTGCCGGCAAAGCGGCCGAGGGCCTGGAGAAGGAAGCCGGCATTCAATCCCGCACACTATCGTCGTGGGAGCTGCGCTGGAACGAGGGTCGCAACCACATCGACGACAAGACGGTTTTCGTGCTGGACGAGGCCGGCATGGTCTCATCGCGGCAGATGGCGCTGTTCGTCGATGCCGTCACCAAGGCCGGTGCGAAACTGGTTCTGGTCGGCGACCCCGAACAGCTTCAGCCGATCGGGGCGGGAGCCGGCTTCCGGGCGATTGCCGACCGGATCGGCTATGCCGAACTCGAAACGATCTATCGTCAGCGCCAGCAATGGATGCGCGACGCGTCGCTCGATCTGGCGCGCGGCAAGGTCGGCGAAGCGGTCGAAGCTTATCGTGCGCATGGGCGCTTCAACGGGCTGGACCTCAAGGCGCAGGCGGTCGAAAGCCTGATCGCCGATTGGAACCACGGTTACGATCCTTCGAAGACCACCCTGATCCTCGCACATCTTCGCCGTGATGTTCGGATGCTCAACGAGATGGCGCGAGCCAAGCTTGTCGAGCGCGGCATCATCGCAGACGGGTTTGCGTTCAAGACAGAGGACGGAACCCGCATGTTCGCGGCCGGCGACCAGATCGTGTTCCTCAAGAACGAGGGCAGCCTTGGCGTCAAGAACGGTATGTTGGCCAAGGTCATCGAGGCAGCACCTGGGCGGCTTGTGGCGGAGCTTGGCGGAGGGGAACATCGCCGTCTGGTCACTATCGAACAGCGCTTCTACAACAACCTCGATCACGGCTATGCGACGACGATCCACAAGAGCCAGGGCGCGACCGTCGACCGGGTGAAGGTGCTTGCTTCCCTCTCGTTGGACCGCCATCTCACCTATGTGGCGATGACGCGCCATCGCGAGGATCTCGCCGTCTATTACGGCCGACGCTCTTTCGCGAAATCCGGCGGCCTCATCCCGATCCTGTCGCGCCGAAACGCCAAGGAGACGACCCTCGATTACGAGAAGGCGTCGTTCTATCGGCAGGCGCTGCGCTTCGCGGAAGCGCGGGGCCTTCATCTTGTCAACGTCGCCCGCACGATCGCACACGATCGCCTCCAATGGGCCGTCCGGCAAAAACAGAAACTCGCCGACCTCGGCGCACGTCTTGCCGCCATGGGTGCGGCACTCGGACTGGTCCGAGGCAGCAACAAACACTCCATCCCGGACACAATCAAGGAGGCCAAGCCCATGGTATCAGGCATCACCACCTTCCCGAAATCGTTCGGCCAGGCTGTCGAGGATAAGCTCGCCGCGGATCCCGGCCTAAAGAAACAATGGGAGGACGTCTCGACCCGTTTCCACCTCGTCTACGCGCAGCCGGAGGCGGCTTTCAACGCAATCAATGTCGACGCCATGGCCAAGGACCAGTCGGTCGCGCAGTCGACCCTCGAAAGGATTGCCGGCGCCCCTGAAAGCTTCGGTGCGCTGAAGGGCAAGACCGGTCTTCTTGCCAGCCGTGCCGACAAGCAGGAGCGGGAGAAAGCGGTCGCCAATGTGCCCGCGCTCGCCCGAAATCTTAAACGCTACCTTCGTGAGCGGGCCGAGGCCGAATTCAAACACGAGACGGAGGAGCGCGCGGTCCGGCTCAAGGTTTCGGTCGATATCCCGGCGCTCTCAGCATCTGCCAAACAAACGCTCGAGCGGGTCCGCGATGCGATCGACAGCAATGATCTCCCGGCCGGTCTCGAATATGCGCTGGCCGATAAGATGGTGAAGGCCGAACTCGAAGGTTTCGCGAAGGCTGTGTCCGAGCGCTTCGGAGAACGGACATTCCTGCCTTTGGCCGCGAAAGACACGAGTGGCAAGACCTTCGAGACCGTCACATCGGGCATGACGGTCAGCCAAAAGGTTGAGGTCCAGTCCGCGTGGAATTCCATGCGGACGGTCCAGCAACTTGGCTCTCATGAACGAACGACCGAAGCACTCAAGCAGGCTGAGACGCTGCGTCAGACGAAGAGCCAAGGGCGCTCGCTGAAATGACCGAAGGGGCTGGAATACCTTGGGCGGTGACCGCGCAACAACGGCAAGCGGCACAGATCATTTCGATGGCTGCACTGGCCGCCAGCCTGGCGATCGTCACTGCCGTCGCCGGCGGTTATCGCCTCAATTTGACCCCGAGCGAGCCGCTTGGTCTCTGGCGCATTGTCCCGGCTTATCGACCTGCGGCGGTCGACGACCTGGTGTTCATCTGCCCGCCGGACACGGCGGGAATGCGGGAGGCGAAAGCCCGCGGCTATCTTCGTTCCGGTTCCTGCCCAAGTGGCGTCGCGCCGCTGATCAAGACGGTGATGGCCGTTGCAGGACAGCATGTCGAAATCAGCGCCAGCGTGACTGTGGATGGGCGGGTGGTTTCTTTTTCCAGTCTCGCATCACGAGATGGAAAGGGACGGCCGTTGCCGCCGTTTCCGAGCGGCACTGTCCCGCCAGGATATGTCTTCCTACATTCCGCGTTCCCCGGCTCCTACGACTCCCGCTACTTCGGTCCGCTGCCAGCTTCCGGCATTCTCGGTCTGGCGCGGGAGGTACTCACCTATGCGCCGTGATCACCTTCGAACTACGCTGCTGTTCCTCGCTTCAATTGTGATCGGCGTGGTGGGCTGGAGTGGTCATGTGTTGCTCCTTCCTGCCGCCCTGGGATTTCCAATTCTATGGTCGCTCGCGCAAACGAGATCGGTCGTGGCACTCGTCTCCGCCGGATATTTCCTGGCCGCATCACGTGGTTTGCCCCAAGGCGTTGCCACCTTCTATGCGGCGGACATTTGGCTGGGCCTTCTGCTCTGGTTGTGCGCTTCTTTGAGCTTTGTGGTGGTGCATTCCGTCCTTTGGACGAAGAACCCGAACGTTCGTCCGTTTCGCTATCTTCTCGCGGCCGTCATCATGTCCATCCCGCCATTCGGCATCACGGGCTGGGCGCACCCGGTAACTGCTGCCGGTGTTCTGTTTCCAGGATGGGGGTGGTGGGGACTGAACTTGATCACAGCTGGCCTTGCGGGCCTCGTAACCCGCATTTGGCCCGCTGTCGCCATCGCCTTGACTGGCTTTTGGCTGTGGTCCGCCGCGTTCTGGACCGACCCGAAACTACCAGAAGGCTGGCGCGGCGTCGATCTGGAAATGGGGGCTTCGCTCGGTCGGGAGGCCGGACTTCAACGCCAGCGTGACTTGATAGCGACAGTGCGGAATGCGGCCAGCGATGGCGGCCGCGTCGTGGTGCTGCCGGAAACTGCGCTTGGCTTCTGGACGCCGACCATGGAGCGGCTGTGGGTAGGCGTCCTCCGCGCCGGTGATGCGACGGTCATCGCCGGCGCCACGGTTCTCGATGCCACCGGCTACGACAATGTCCTCGCCGCGGTCGACCGGAAGGGCGGCCGCATCCTCTATCGCGAACGCATGCCGGTTCCCGGTTCGATGTGGCAGCCATGGCGATCCTGGTTTGGGGAGAGCGGCGGCACCCGGGCGGATTTCTTCGCGAACCCGGTCGTCTCCATCGGTGCCAGCCGCGCCGCACCACTGATCTGCTACGAGCAACTGATCGTTTGGCCCATCCTTCAGTCCATGCTGCACGATCCGGACTTCATTATTGCTGTCGGAAACGGGTGGTGGACCGAAGAGACATCAATCGTTGCTATCCAGCGAGCCGCTACCACGGCGTGGTCAAAGCTCTTCGCAAAACCGCTTGTTGTTGCCTTCAACACCTGAGTGCTCAGGAGACACCATGATCGACGCAGCCCTGATAAAAGAATGCGCAGACCCTTTGCTCAAGCCCGCAATCGTCGAGCAGTTCGTGATGGCAGCGGGCTCGGCTGATCCCTTCGCCGTCACCGTTAAATCAGGCGGCCGATTGATCCTCGTTCCGAAAGCGGCATCGGCCGAGGAGGCGATGGCGATCGTACGGCAATATGCTGGTCAGGCGGTCGTTCGCGTTGGGCCGACCCAGTTCCCCGCGGGCGTGGGAGTCAAGGAACTGGCGGATCTGAAGCCCGACCTTGTCGATCCCTGCCAAAACCTTCGCAAAGGCACGGCGATGTTCGCGAAGGTGCTCAGGATCGTTGCGAAATGGTATGGCGGCAACCCCACGAGCAAAGACGTCTTCCCGAAGATTGTCGAGGATGCGATTTATGCATGGAAGACCGGTGAGTTCGAGGGCGTGAGGGTGTTTCAGGCGGAGGACCCCGAGGGGGCACTAGCCAACCAAAAGGAACCGCGGGGCGATAAATCGGAGGCGGGCACAATCGATGCCGGGGCTTTGCTGCAGATTGAGGCAGAACCTTCGGACGAAAGGAAAATTGGCACTGCGGGGATACGGGTCGATCTATCTCGCATTGCTGGTCAGCAATAGTGTTTGTCTTTCTCCGCGAGGCATGTTTGGCCGTGCGAGAACTCAGCGCAAGCCCAAGCATGCACTTAGTGTGTTTTCGACGCATGAAATTAGTGTGAGCCATATGCATAGTATTCGGGTTTGTTGCGGGCCAGCCATTACGAGAACATCCTGCCCTCACCAAGTTGAGTCCGAGTGGCTCAACGCGGCACGGTAGGCATTTAAGGATGCGGACTAGGCATGGAAGACGGGAAATTTTGAGCGTGAATGCATATTTCAAGCTCTTTTTTCGGAAACTACCGTCGAATTGCCGCGGCAAAGCGAGAAGATACGTCCTACCGAGGAACAGGAGCCGTGGAGGCAGTGCGACGTCGGGGCGCGGGGATTCGGATCGATCTGTCCAGATTGGCGGGAATTGACCTTCACTCTACCGGTGGATACCCGCGTCAGCAGGACGTCGTCCTCTTCGAGAGCGACGTCGACCGCTTCGTTCGCCAGGTCTTGGCCGCGCGCGGCCAAGTGCTCCCTCGCTCTCGCGACGTCGACGATCAAATAGTCGTCCGCTCTGACCGTGTCGGCTTCAGGATTTTCATCGAAGGCGGCAAAAAGGCGTTTCCGGCGCTCGGTGGAAAGGATCGAACCAACGCCGAACCAGACCTTCAGGCGCAGCAGATCGTCCTCAGTGATCGCACGGCTTCGGTGACTGGTATAGGGTGTTCTAATGATTCGTTTGTCGATCGCGTTGGGTACCGACTTCATGCCGATCTCACTCACGGCAGCCGCCTCAGTGGGTGTGTTTTCGCGAAGTGCTGCAGCCATAAATTATTCTCCTTCGAAAGAATACATACGATGCGCGGGCAACTCGCAATGTGGCTGGCATAAATCAATTCTCGTCATTCGCGCGGCTGGGCATGAACCCGGCAGTCCGCAAGGCAACTTTTCTTAATCGTCAAGCTCGGTTGGCATCTCCTTCGGCGGCCGCTTCAGCAACTCACAGGCTTCGATGTCCAAGACTGTCGCCAAACGTTCCACGACATCGATGCTTGCATTGTAGACGCTACGCTCTAGCGAACTGATGTAGGTGCGATCGATGTCCGCGCGATGCGCGAGTTCCTCCTGGGACAAGCCTTTAGCCTGTCGCGCAGCTCGCAAATTTCGCGCAAATACCTCTCGAATATCCATGATCGAGAGAACAGCGGCTTGATGAGTATCCTTCCACGGAGTATTCTCTACAGCTCAAGCGAGGGTCGAATTCTTTTGAGCAAATAAGCAAGACAGTTTCGTTCAAGTCCGTGCATCTCTTCGACGTCGGTATGGGGAGGCGTGAGATGAAGTCGCACAGGATCCAGTTGCCCCTATCCAGAAATCTCAGATGGATGACGGTCAGTGGATATTGTGGCGGCGCTCAACCGATATAATCAGACTGCAGACCTAGGTCCGGGCGGCAGAGAATGAAGTTAGGGGAGAAGCGGATGAACGATGTGGGCTCATCTCGCTACAGTTCGATGCAAGAGTCAGAACTAGAGGTGCTGGCAGTTGCTGCAATCCGTGAGCACCGCCATCTTATTGCCGCCGATGAGGCTGTCTACGAGGAATGGACTCGCGCGAGCGCCGATCCGTCGGTTTCCGCCGCCGTACTCAAGACTCTGCAGGATGAGTATGTCGCGCGTCAGAAAAAATCCGAAGCCCAGCAGGAGGTGTTGTCGGAAATCATCGATGCGCTTGGCTACGTCCCTGAAGTTGCTCCAGATGGCGAAGACTGACGCTCATACCAGACCATGGTCTTTGGCGATCGCGACAAGTTGCGCAACGGTTGCTGCTTCAAGCTTTTCGCGCGCTTTATCGAGGTAGTGCTGCACTGTCCTCGGGTTGATCCCCGTCAACATTGCGGTTTCCGGAGCGCTTTTGCCTTTTGCCGCCCACATGAGGCACATTGCTTCTCTTGGTGAAAGCAACCGTTTCGGAGCGACAATCGTCGCCGCAGCGATGATCTTCAGGCGGTAATGGATGGCCAGAACCGCCCGGATCGCTTTTTGCGCATCCTGCAGTTTTGAAACGTCAGCCGTCTGCGCTGAGGATGCAAACGTCAGCATCATCGTGGAGCCGAAACTTCCTTCGACGGGTATCGTCACCCCACTCCGAATGCCGTGATCGATCGCCTGGTCCCGAAAGCGCCTGAGTTCGGAAGTCCCACGAGCGGGCCAATCATCGGCCGTCCAGGAAAACATTTCCATGCGACGCTTGGCTTCCGTGACGACCGGGTCGATGCGGGAATACTGGCTTTCGAGATAAACGCCCTGCCATTCCTCCGGATAGGAGTTGAATGTGCGAATTTCCAATCCCTCAGTCTGCAGATACGCAAAACGCTCGAACCCACATGCGTTGGCAAATGTCTTCAGAGCACCTTTGATCATACGTTCATCGTGCGCGGCTTCTGCCATATCGATGAGAGAGCGAAGGTCACCGTCCACTGAATTTCTCCTACTGCGCAGCTGCGAGCCTCCCACACGTCACGCTGTACTGGCGCCGCGAGTTACAGGATGCCACCGGACATCGGACCATGGCTGCGAGTTCTCTGTTCCATTCGTTCCGATGAAAAAGCAGCTGCCTTTCTACGCGAAGCATATCCACGGTCGTTGCAAGTCATAGGTCTACTCACCTCTTTTGAGTATTCAAGTCCTCACGAGCTAAAATATGACTTCTGAGGAGAAAATTTAGGCGCACTGATTTTCGCCACGCTGGATGGCCCTGTTGACGCGCAGCGAAATGGCGGGTTTCTCAGATTTCTGCGCGACTTAGCGGTCGCGATAGGTAGACGGGAAAACGATGTCTTGGTCGACCAGCACATTAAACTTGTAGCCCGGACGGATACGGATCGTCGGCTGCACGTTCAGGTTCTTCGATATCGTCTGTTCCGCGACTCGACCAAAGCTTTCGGCAAAATTCCGCCGTCCTGCATCCGAGGCGGTGTCCTGCGTCGCCAGCGTCGAACTCTCGGGCATCGACATATCGATCCCGGTCCCGATGATTGCCACGAGCGCTGCGGAACCGAAGGTCCTCCAGAGATGGCGGTCGACCTTGTCCCGGAAGCCCCCATATCCTTCGGCGTCCGTGCCGGCCATGCCGCCGATCTGCAGCGCAGACCCATTCGGAAAAATGAGGTCGGTCCAGACGACGAGAACGCGTTCCTGTCCGAATGAGACCTTGGAATCGTAGCGGCCGAACAGCTTTGCGCCCTGCGGGATGAGAAGACCGTAGCCAGTTGCGCTATCGTAGACATTCTGGCTGACCTGAGCGGTAATGGGCCCTGGCAGATCGGAATTGAGGCCAGTGATCAAGGTGGCGGGAATGACTGAGCCGCGCTTCAATTCATTGGGTGACATCGGCGGCACCACCTGGTTTGGCAGGTAGCCGAGATCCTTGATGTCCTGATTGAAGAAGTCCTCCTTCGACGTCTGCCCGTTCTGATCGACGTTCTGGCCCATCAGGCCCGATTTCATAGCCGCGGCATAAAGGTCTGACGCACCGTTTGTCGCGATTTTTGTCGGCTGACGGCCGGCGTCGTTGGTGGAGTTTGCGGCCTCCTCGACGTCGGAGAAGTCTACCTCCAGCGGCGAATCGAGCGCGGTAGCGCGGGCCTGGAGACGCGCCATCCGTTGGCGCTGGGCCTCCCGCAGGTATTGTTCATCCTGCTCTCGCTTCAGGCGAGCCTTCCATTCTTCTTCTGGCTCGAGACCTTGTCGATGGTCTTGTCGCTCCACCGGTTGGCGCGCGACGATCGGTTCCTGCTTTTCCGTTTTCTCCACCACGACAGGTGTCGGTTGAAACACCTCCTGTTTATCTGGCTCACCGATAATGGCATCCGTTACACCCCGCTTGAACTGGTCGCCGAAACTGGTCGCAGGGCTGTTGGAAGCACTCTCGATGTCGCCACGATTGAAAGACAGCCCGCGCAGCGAAAGACCAATCACCACGACCCCGACGAAGAGCACGATGACAATGATGGCAACGATGATCGGCAGGCGGTTGAGCCGGCGCATGCCATTCTGATCGGCGGCCTGGCTGGACGTGCCAAGCTGAAGCGATTGGACCATGTTAATCTCCGTCAGTTGCGCTGCATGATCGAAAGCGGACTGGCCGGCGTGGCGCCGGCCGCCGTCGGCGTGTAAGCGCGGCCAAGAGCGATGGAAGGTGTTGAGACCCGCGCCAAAACCTGTCCGTCGAAGCCCTCGATTGCATAAGCAAGCTCGACCGGCTTGATGTCTTTGGCGACCTTGCCGTCCGTGACGACAGTGTAGCCCCACCCCTTCAGGGCCGCTTCGAGGGCAGTCGCGAACTCCGACGTGTCTTTCTCCATTTTGATCGTCGTCGTAGCACCGGCCGGGCCGATCTGTTCAGCCAGGCGGCTTGCCATGTCCCCGGCGATAGCGCTCGCGGCCGGTCCGGTGACGGCAACGGGGGTGGAACTGGTGGTCAGGGCGTCGTCGGCCGTCTGGCAGCCGGAGAGCAGCGTGGCCACGACGAAATATGCGAGAAGCTTGCGCATTGGTCAGCCTCCCCGCCGGATGGTGATCTTCTGTTGCCGCCAACCGACACCGGAAACGAGGATCGCCTTGTCGATCGCATAGTCGACGGTCATCATGTCGTTCTTCATCCGGTAATTGACGATGCGATTTTGACCGCCGGAGACGACGAAGAGCACAGGCGCATCCTGTGCGGAGATCGCCTTCGGGAACTGGATGTAGGTCTTCATCCCGTCCGAATAGACTCGCTTCGGCCTCCAGGGCGCGCTCCCGCTCACCGAGTAGGAGAAGTTCAGCTTGTCCGGCGCGGTGCGCGGAATGCCGCCCGTTTCGAGACGACCGTTGATGTCGGCGAGCTTGGTCGACACGTCGTCCGGATATTCGAAACCAACGCGCGCCATGTACTGGCTGGGATGGGACTTGAGCTGGATATGATAGGTGCGCCGCGATGTCGTAACGACCATCGAGGTGAGAAGGCCTGGCTCCGATGGTTTGATGATAAGATGGATCGCCTGTCCGCCTGTGGTCCCCGAGGTGGCCGGCTCCACCTTCCAACGCACCGTGTCGCCGACCATAACATCGCGAACGATCTCGCCACCCTGAAGTTCGATATCGCAGACCTGTAGCGGCGAGCAGACCACGGAAGGTTGGGTCTCGCCGAACAGGAAGATCACTTTTCCATCCGGACCTGTCGTCACCAGTCCCGGCGTGCCGCGCCACTTTCTGGAAAGATCTGTTCCCTTCACCTCGTTGCTCGTCATGCTTTGCGCCTGCGCGCCAGCCGCAAGCAAGAGTCCGGCCATGCCGCCGGCGGCTGCGATCAATCCCGTTTTTTTCATTGAAAGAATCCCTGCCCTTAAAGCTGTGCCGTCCAGTCGAAATCCCGGACGTAGAGGCCGATCGGATTGAGGCGGATCGTCGCCTCATCCTGTGGCGCGGTGAGCGTCACCGTTGCGATCCCGCGGAACCGCCGCGTGCCGATCTCCTTGCCCTTGCGGTCTCGCTCGTATTCCGTCCAGTCGATCTGATAGGTCTGGTTCGAAAGCGCGACGATGTTGTTGACCTCGATGGCAACTGTCGAAGACTTCGCCTTCTCGAACGGAGAATTGCCTCGAAACCAGGCGTTGACCTTCTCGGTTGACGGGTCGGAGGTCCGAAGAAGGGCGTAGGTGCGGTCGATATATTGCTTCTGCACCACCGCATCCGGCGTGATCGAGCGAAAGTTTGTGATGAAGTTGCCGAGTGTGGCGCGCACCACGCGAACATCGGCATACTCGATCTGCTCGGGGAAACCTGCCGTGACCGCAGTTCCGAGCTTGTCGACCTCGACGATGTAAGGCACGAGCCTCACTTGCGTGCTCAGATACATCGCGTAGCTGAAGCCGATGACGGCCATGACCAGACCGAGGACACCAACAATGCGCCATGCGGCTGCGGCTTTCACATAGGAGCCATAGCGTTCGCTCCATTCCTGGCGGGCGGCAAGATACGGGTTTTCCGGGGCGCGGTTCGCTGCCATTTATTCTTCCCTTGTCTCGATTATGGTTTGTCTTTGCGTTCGGGAGGAGGCTTCGGTCCGCTATGACCGCCGCGCTGTTCATCGAGCTTGGCGTTGGCCAGTCCGAGAATGGACCCGGCATAAGCACCCGGAGAGCCGATTGCCTTTTCCTTCGCGGCTGATCCGGCTGCTTGCGCGCCGGAACTGAAGCTCGCGCCAACGCCGCGAAGAGCGGCACCTGCAACAGGTGAACCGCCAGCTCGTGCGGCCTGCGCGGCCGCAAAACCCGCGCCGGCAGCGCCGGCGGAGAGGAAGCCAGCGCCGGCGGCGAAGGATGCCGTTTGCCCGCCGTGGCGGATCGCTTCCATCCCTCCGGACACCGATGCGCCCTGGACAACGCCCTGGATGATGTTCGGGACATACATGGCGATGATGAAGACGACGACGGAGATGCCTGCGATGGCCAAGGTCGTGACGAACTGATCCGACGAGGCGGTGGGCGCTTGGGCAAGGCCAAGCAGGACGTTCGACCCGATCTTGGCAATCATCACAAGGGCCATGAGCTTCATGCCGACGCCGAAGGCATAGACGAGGTATCGAATGGCAAAGTCTTTCGTGAAGGACGAACCACCCAGTCCGAGCATGATCATGCCGGCGAGCAGGCCGACATACATCTCGACCATGACCGACACGAAGATCGCTGCGACAAGGGAGAAGCAGATGACCACGATGCCCATTGCGAGAACGGCGGCAATCGCGAGCGCATTGTCTTCGAACACCCCGAACTGTGCTTGTTGCGACATTTGGGAGGCGACGCGGATGCCGGCGTCGAACACCTCGGCAGGCGAAGCGGAACCGCCGCCGGCGCCAATCTGGAAAAGGCTGTCGACCACTGCTCGCGCAAAGGTCGGACCTTGGGTCAGAACGAATGCGAAGAACCCGATGAACATGATCCGCCGCACCAGTTCAGCGAACCAGCTGTCCAGCGAGGCCGACTGGATCGCCAGCCAGACGGCCGCGATGCCAATCTCGATGGTTGCGAGAATCCAGAACAGGGATTTCGCCGCATCCATGATGGTGGTTTCCCACCCCTTCGCAGCGGACGAGACCTGGTTTTCCAGTTCTGTCAGGACCTGTCCCTCCTGCGCGAAGGCGGGTACGGCAAAGGCTATGCAAAGAAGCCCTGCAATCAGAAATGAACGTGCAACAATTCCCTTCACCATCTCGGGCGCATCTCCTGACCATCCTCGATTGGCGGCAGCTCCTTGTTGGAGCCGAAAAATTCCTCCCGGGCGGCGCGCTCCTCGGTGAGCGCAGGTTCTCCGGTGTTTCTGGAATTGACGATCAGCACTGTCGCTACTGAGGATGCAGCGGCGAGAGCCAGCAGCAAGGCAATGAGGACGGAGCGGCTCACCAGCGCGGCTCCATTTTCTGGCCTTCCGGAACGATCTTGACCTCGGCGTTGAAAAACTTTTCCCGCCGCGCCTGCGCCAGGTCCTTGTCGGTTTGCTCCGTCTGAAGCCAGGTTCCCATCATCGTCATCTGTTGGGAGACGAGACCGCGAAGCTTCTGCATTTGTGCGACCTGTTGTGCTGCGATCTCGTGCCCAACCTGCAGAGCCTTCATCTGCCCGTCAGCCGTCTCGGACATCGACCTCAACGAGGACATCGTGTCTTCCTCGCTATCGAACTGATCGGCCGTGAGGCTCGCCGCCTTCAGCGAGCTGGCGATGGTGTCACGGTTGGTGTTCGACCAGGACTGATACGTCGAGGAGACCGTCCCGTTGTCCCGCAAGTTGGTCTTGAGATCGGCGTAGCTCTGAAAGCGCTGCTGAAGAACATCGTCCGCATTCCCCATCGAAAAGGCGATGCCCTGTCCCTCGTCGACGATACTGCGCAGCTGGTTGAGATCGCTTTCGACCTGCCCCCAGACATGGTCAGGAAGCTGCACGGTGTTTTGCATCATGTTCTCGTAGATTTTGAGCTGGTTCTGAATCTGCTCTGCAAGCTGGCTGATCTGGGTCAGCTGATTGTCGACCTGGATGCCGGAGCTTTTCAGGAGGTCCACGAGTTGCGCATTGTTGGCGAGCTGCGTCCATTCCGTCGCAGCGCCGGTGGCTGTACCGGCTTGCACCGAGCCCGAGGTCACGATCATGAGGGTGGCGGCCGCGAGGCAAGCAAACCATCTATTCGCACTTGAGTAGCGATGCGGCATCGTGAACTCCTCTCGTTTCAAGCCAGTGGATCGGCCAGTCGCGGCCATGTTCGGATTTGAGTGCGCGGATGCGCTTGAGGTCCTCTTTGCCCGACGCGCCGACAAAGCTCAGCGCAACCGGCCCCAACGACATGTTGAACAGCCGCCGGCCTTCTGGCGTGGCCACGTAGTATTCGCGCTTCGGCATGGCGGTAGCGACGATCTCGATCTGCCGCTCGTTGAAGCCGATGCGCTCGTAGAATTCTCGCGTCCCCGACTCGCGAGCGGCACCATTTGGGAGGCATATCTTTGTAGGGCAGGATTCCTTTAGGACGTCTATGATCCCGGACCGCTCGGCATCGGAGATCGATTGGGTCGCAAGAACGACAGCGCAATTCGCCTTGCGCAGCACCTTGAGCCACTCGCGAATCTTGTCGCGGAACACAGGGTGGCCGAGCATCAGCCACGCCTCGTCGAGCACGATCAGGCTCGGCGACCCATCCAAACGCTTTTCGATCCGGCGGAAGAGGTAGGTCAGCACCGGCACGAGATTGCGCTCGCCCAAATTCATCAGGTGCTCGATCTCGAAAGTCTGGAAGGCACCGAGTGTGAGGCCGTCCTCTTCCGCATCGAGGAGCTGGCCCATAGGGCCATCGACGGTATAATGATGCAGTGCGTCCTTGATCTCGCGCAGCTGCACGCCGCTGACAAAATCTGAGAGCGAGCGACCGGATGCACTCGCCATCAGTCCGATCTGCCGAGAGATGGCGTTACGATAATCTGGGGTGATGGTGACGCCCTGCAGACCGACCAGCATCTCGATCCATTCCGTCGCCCAAGCCCGGTCGGCATCACTTTTGAGTTCGGAGAGTGGGCAGAAGGCCAATGCCCTCCCCTCTTCTACATTGTCGCCGCCGATCTCATAGTGATCGCCGCCGGCTGCGAGCGTCAGGGGTAGAAGTGAACTGCCTTTGTCAAAGGCGAAGATCTGCGCATTTTCGTACCGCAGAAACTGCGCGGCGATCAGAGCCAGAAGTGTCGACTTGCCTGAACCGGTGGGACCGAAGATCAGCGTGTGCCCGACATCATCGACGTGCAGATTCAGGCGGAAAGCTGTCGATCCGCTCGCAACCTGCATTAAGGGCGGGGAATTCGGTGCGAAAAAGGGGCATGGCGCAACGGGGTTTCCGGGCCAGACCGAGTTCAGCGGAATCAAGTCGGCGAGATTGCACGTGTTGATCAGCGGCTCACGGATGTTGCAATACCAGTTGCCCGGCAAGCTGCCGAGATAGGCGTCGGTGGCATTGAGCGTTTCGATCCGCGCCCCATAACCTTCCGCCTGGATCAGCCGGCGGACCGCTTCAGCTTTCTCCTGCAGTGCCTCGCGATCGCTGTCGAACAGCACTACGACCGGTGTGTAATAGCCATAGGCAACCAGCTGCGACGAGGCCTGCGCGATCGCATCCTCCGTCTCGACCACCATGCGCATCGCGTCCTGGTCGACGGATCGACTTTGTGTCTGGAATATCTGGTCGAAGAACGGCCGGACCTTCTGCTGCCATTTCTTGCGTGTGCGTTCGAGCTTCTGTCGGGCTTCCTCGGCATCAAGGAAGATGAAGCGCGATGACCACCGATAGGTCAGCGGCATCAGATCAAGGCTGTTTAGAATACCCGGCCAACTTTCGGCCGGCAGACCGTCGATCGCGACGACGCCCAGGAAGCGGTTTTCGACCTTTGGCGTCAGTCCGTGCTCAAGCTCCGCGGTGGCGATCCAGTCGAGATACATAGGAACATCGGGAAGCCGGATAGGATGGCTTTCCCCAGTGGTGCAGAATCGGGCGAACTGCAGCAGCTCGTCATATCGGGCGATTCGCTCCCCTCCCCTTTCGACCGTTTCGCGAGTTTCCATTCGCCGGATCGAAAGGGTGTTGTCAAAATACTGCTCAAGCTCTCGTACAGCGTTCTTGAAGACGAAGAGCACCGTGTCCGCGTAGGACTTTTTCCGGCTTTCCTCATCCGAATAGATGTATTTGCTGAGAGCAGTCTTCTTGGACTCGAGCGGCCGATAGGTCAGGATCAGCGCATGCTTGCTCTCGAAATGCCCCTTCTCGCGCGCGAAATGTGCGCGCCGCTCAGCATCGATCGCGCGGGTCACCGGGTCGGGGAAATGGCAACGGTCTTCCGATGGATAGTCGACCGTCGGAATGCGGATGGCTTCGACCTGGATCATCCAACCACTTCCAAGCCGCGACAGAACGGCATTGATCCGCCTCGATAGTTCGTTGCGCTCGAAGTCGGTCGCACTTTCGGAGTCCGGGCCAGCGAAGTACCAGCCGGCCATCAGGCTTCCGTCCTTCAGCAGGAGGACACCATTGTCGACGAGGCCAGCGTATGGAACGAGATCGGCGAAGGATGGGCCTGTGGCCCGGAAGCGTTTGAGAGCTACCACTGCCGTCTCCTCAGTACCGCCGCCAGGGCGAAGTGGTCGCCTTGTAGGTCGGCTTGTAGGAAATGTGCCTGATATAGACCTGCCGCATGTGCGGATCGGACTTCGCCATCATCCTGAGAGCCCCGACGATCACGACCCAGACAGCAGCACCGAAGAACGCTGAATAGACGGTGAGGACGACGAAAATCAGGATCACGGCCGCAACGCCGGTGATCAACACCAGTTCCCGGTCGGCGCCCATCAGGAGGTTCGGGCGGGAAAGCGCGCGATGGATGCGGTTGCGCCGCAAGCCGGACAGGGACTCAGCCATGAGCCCCCTCGCCGTCTCCGTTCGAAACAGTCGTCGTGATCTGCTCGTCGGCCAGCCCGACCGAAGCGCCGGACGCACCAAACAGGCCGACGATGGTTGTGGCACCCAGCAGGATGCCGGCGACGAGAACGACGTACACAAGGCGTCGTGCGAAATCGTTGAGCTCGCCGCCAAAGATCAGCATCCCGCCGGCAATGGCCACGGCTGCAAGCGCGATCGCACCCGCGACCGGGCCGGTGATCGACTCCTGAATCTGCTGCAGTGGCCCTTCCCATGGGAGGCTCCCGCCGGAACTAGCGAGTGCCGGCGCGACAGAGGCAAGAACGATTGGCGCCGCCACGAGCGCGGCGGCGATGAGGGTATGCTTACGCGACATGGCGCGCCTCCTGTTCTTCCGTGAGCTGGTGGGATTCGATCTCGTACTGGCCGCCCGCGAACCGCTCGACGTGAATGACGTCTCGAATGCGCCGTCCATGCGGCGTCCGCTCGATCGAGATGACTAGGTCGACGGCCTCCCCGATCACCTCGTGCATCGGCTGCTGGCTTGCTTCGGCGGTCAGCTGTTCAAGGCGACGCAGTGCCGACATGGCGGTGTTCGAGTGAATGGTCGCCACGCCACCCGGGTGACCGGTGTTCCAGGCCTTCAGCAGCGTCAGGGCCGCGCCGTCACGGACCTCGCCCACAACGATCCTGTCGGGACGCAGCCGCATCGTGCTCTTGAGGAGCCGCGCCATGTCGATCGTATCGCTGGTATGCAGGAGAACGGCGTTCTCGGCCGCGCACTGGATTTCCGCGGTATCCTCAAGGATGACGAGGCGATCCTCTGGCGCAGACTTGACGATCTCGTGGATCACTGCGTTCGCTAGCGTCGTCTTGCCCGAGCCCGTTCCCCCGGAAATGATGATGTTCAGCCTTGCGGAAATCGCGCTGCGAATCGTCGACGCCTGGTATTCTGTCATCACGCCAGTACGGACATAGTCTTCGAGCGCAATGAGGCGCGATGCCCGGCGTCGAATCGTGAAGGCAGGCTTGGCGACGACGGGGGGCAACAGACCTTCGAAGCGGTGGCCACCGATTGGCAACTCGCCGGAGATGATTGGCTGTTCCGTGTCGACCTCTGACTGAAGCGCGTGCGCCACTGTGCCGATGACCATCTCCGCGGCAGCCGACGACATCTCGCCGGCAGGTGCAACGCCGTGACCGAGGCGTTCGATGAACAGCTTTCCGTCCGGATTGAGCATGATCTCGACGACATTCACGTCGTCTAGGGCGACACAAAGCTGATCGCCGAGCGCCTCCTGAAGTTTGCGGACAAGCCGAGGGTGAGAGCGAAGCTGGTTCACGGATTTCTCCTTACGCTGCCTGGCTGAGAGGGGTGAGTTCAGAACGGTAATTGGAAGGACGGAGCCTGAGGAACGTCTCCGCATTGGCGGGCAGTGTGCCCGCCACGGCCATTGTCACGCCGATCTTCTTTGGTTCGCCCAAACGCTGTAGAGGCCATCCGACGCGCGCGAGGATTCGCTCGAACCTAAGATCGGTCACCGTGACAATCTCGGTGTAGCCATTCGCCAGGCACCATTCGATGATGCCTGCGAACATGGTCAGGGTCGCCTCATGGACCGAGCCTGGTCGCCTGTTGTTTGAAAGCATCGTGTCAACGCAGAAGCGGGAGCTTTCGATCATGGCCGAATGGCCATGGAGCCGTCCTCCTGGAAGTAGCGAAGGAAAGACGTTTTCTGCCATTGTTGGACCCAAGGCTGGGAGAAGCCTGGCGCAGCCGACGACGCGATTGTCCGAAGAGACCGCGAGGATGTAAGCGGGCCCAAGCTTATCGAACGAATCCGCCTCTCGGCCGTCGACAACGTGAACGTCCCAGCCGAGCCGATCGAAAAAAACATTTGCCCGCAAGGAATGGTGCGCTTCGAGGAGTTGGTGCTCGCGATGAGTTCCGGCGGCAGAGATAGCGACAATGTGCATAATTTTCTCCGTCAAAGAATGACGGCTGGAAAAAGAGCACGGATGACAGCTATGCGGCAGTTGTAGAGTTCTACAAGGTGGGTTCAGCTGAGCGCAGATCTTAGTCGATGACATTGCATGGCAGCAGGCCACCACTTCAGGCAGTCATCCAGTGGCATGTTGATTGCCGAGATTGATGATGCCAAGAATGCGTGGCCGCGGAGCGTCGGTAACGGCTTGACCTTCTATGTTGACACCCCTGCACATACATCTCTGCTATCGTGGCTACCAGCGCCCAGTCGGAGCGCCGACCTCATTCGAATAGTTCTGTTGAGAAGTGCCCCAGGCGATCCTATGGAACCCGTGCGCTCGCGTTTTGCCGCCCGAGTATCTCGTCAATCTCCGCTTCCAGCACCTCCTGCATCATTGACGGACTGTCCATGACCGCCGCCTTCAAACAATTTGCAGGACCTTCAATTCACTACCTGCCTTTGTAGGATTCACAGGAGAACAATTCGTGATCAAGAGCATAGGAGGGACGGGTTAACTGTCGGAGATGAAATAGAAAAAGCGGAAATATCGCTTGGAGATCATTTTCAAGCCTTTACGAAATCGTAACCCTAATCTTCTGGACGCGTTCAGGAGAATCGTGTTCTATCCTTGGCGGGCAATGGCCGGTAAACCGGTAGAATGCCGCCAAGAGGAATAGATGGCGATAGCAAACCGAGTAGAATCAGTTGTCGGCTCCAAGGAAGATGCTGGCAGCAAAATCATGCGGCATGCAGGGCTTTTGTCCGGGCAATTGCAGCAGCTTAGAACCCGCATGTATCCGCCAAAGTCGGAAAAGATCCTGCGTCCGTTTCTGACAAACGAAGTGTCGAAGCTTACCTCTATCCCAGATTCCACGCTGAAGCTCATGTCCATCGAAGGGCGCGGACCGGTTCCCAGCAGGTTGGAGAACAACCATCGCGTCTACACTCTGGCTCAGCTCAATGAGCTGCGTGCGTTGTTCGCAATGCAAAAACCTGCGGAGGCAGTGCGATTCCTTCCTCGCCGTCGCGCCGGCGAGCATCTCCAGGTGGTTGCCGTAGCGAACTTCAAGGGTGGCAGCGCAAAGACCACGACCTGCGTCCATCTATCCCATTATCTCGCGCTTCACGGTTATCGCGTACTTGCATTGGATTTGGATCCGCAAGCATCCCTGTCCGCTATGTTTGGTGCTCAGCCAGAGATTGATGTTGGGTCAAATGAAACAATTTACGCCGCTTTGCGCTACGACGAGGCCGAACGTCGCCCAATCCAGGAAATCATCCGCAAGACATACTTCGATGGCATTGACCTGATTCCGGGAAATCTCGAAGTCATGGAGTATGAACACGAAACGCCACGGGTTTTGGCCAACAAATCGACCTCGGGCGCGATCTTCTTCGAACGATTGAAGTTAGCTCTTGCCGAAGTCGAGGCGGACTACGATGTCGTGATTCTCGATACTCCGCCGTCGCTCGGCTTTCTGACCCTGAGCGCGATATTCGCGGCAACGAGCATGATCATAACGGTCCATCCAGCCATGCTGGACGTTGCATCAATGAGCCAGTTTCTCCTCATGATGGGTGATTTGATTAGCGTCCTCAATGAGAGCGGTGCCCAGCTGGATCAGGATTTTATCCGATACTTGGTAACACGGCACAACCCTAATGATGCTCCGCAGTCACAGGTCGTTGCGATGCTGAGGCACTTGTTCGGCTCTGATGTCTTGCTGCCGACAGCCATAGAGAGCACTGCGGTCGAGGCTGCTGGCCTGGCAAAACGTTCGATATACGAGCTCGAGATGGGACAGATTGGTCGCGATACACAAAAACGCGCCCGTGAAGCGGTAGACGCCGTAAACGAGGCGATAATTGGACTGATCAACGATAGTTGGGGGCGGACATGAGCAAATCACCTCGGAAGTCCATTGTCGCCAGCTTCGGGCTACTTTCCGCAGAGCTTGAGAATGATCAGGCTGCGGATCAACTGCAGCCTCCGCTGGGCCCTGCCCCCGTTGCCGGCAATCGTGTCGGAGCAGGTGTGATTGGTGCGGCCCATCGGGCCATCGATGACATCAGGACAGAGCGAGATCGTTTGAAGGCTATCGTTGAGTCGGGCGGTGGTGCGGTTAGCGAATTGGATCCTTCGCTCATCGACCCCTCCCCTTACCCGGACAGGCTGCCGGATGATGACGTCACGAGCTTCGAGATGTTCAAGCGGTCGATCGAAACCGAGGGGCAAAAGGTCCCCGTCCAGGTCCGCCGTCACCCGTCGTCTCCTGGACGTTACCAGATCGTCTATGGTCACCGACGCTGGCTCGCTGCCATGCAGCTCGGCAGGCCCGTTCGCGCCCTCGAGATGGAAATTTCCGATCTTGATCTCGTTCTAGCTCAGGGCATCGAGAATGCGGGCCGCCAGGATCTGACCTGGATCGAGCGCGCATTGTTCGCATCGCGAATGGACGACGCGGGGATCAAGCCGCGCTACATCTACGCCGCGCTTTCGATTGAGGATGCCGAACTTGCCCGAATGCGCAACGTCTACCGGGTCGTTCCTGCGGACATTATCACGGCCATTGGGCGGGCGCCGAAGGTTGGGCGGCCACGTTGGGTCGATCTCGCCAAGACCGTTGCCGGCAATCCAAGAATTCTTGATTCAATTCGGGCTGCATTAAGCACAAAAGCCGACGGCAACGAGACATCCGACCAGCGATTTCAGCGTGTTCTTAACGCGATCAAACCAGCCGACAAGAAGGGTGCGCAACCTATTCCGATCTCCGATAACAGGGGCACGAAAATTGGTGCATTGGTGATGTCCGCGAAAGAGGTCCGGATTTCGGCCGAGGGCTTACTCGGAACTGAATTTCTGAAGTTTGTCGAAGCGGAGCTGCCAGGACTTGCTGAGCGCTTTGCCCGTCAACGTGAAAGCCAACAATCCTGACAGCTGTCAGGATTCCGAAGATAAAAGAAGGGAAGCGCTGCAAAAGAAAAAGGCCCCCAAACGTTGCCGTCGTGGAAGCCTCTCTCAATGTGTGACAACTAGAGAATCGCATTTCCCCGAATCCCAGTCAAGAGTCTTTGGCACCGTAATTTGGTGAGCAGGTTTCTTTTGCCTCTTTGAAGGTGAAGAAAATGCAGATTGGAAGTGTGACGACGCCCTTTGGGCGGCGGCCGATGACGCTTGCCTTGGTGAAGCGACAGCTTGCGACGACCGAGATCAAGCCAGGCAAGTCGGCCGACAAATGGAAAATCTTCCGGGATGTAGCGGAAGCACGGGAAGTGCTTGGACTACAGGACCGTAGCCTAGCAGTCCTTGACGCGTTGCTAACTTTCTATCCTGATAAGGAGCTACGCCAGGACGCGCAGCTCGTTGTCTTTCCATCCAATGCTCAGCTGACACTCCGCGCGCATGGCATTGCTGGCGCGACGCTTCGCAGGCACTTAGCGCTTCTTGTCGAGGCTGGTCTGATCGTGCGGAAGGACAGTGCCAATGGCAAGCGCTACGCCAGAAAGGACAGTGCGGGTGGGATCGAAAGCGCATTTGGCTTCGATGTTTCACCGCTTCTATTGCGCGCTGAAGAACTCGCAGTCATGGCGCAGCAAGTCGCTGCCGATCGAGCAACCTTCCGCCGGGCAAAGGAAAGTCTGACGATTTGCCGACGGGATGTTCGAAAGCTCATTACTGCCGCGATCGAGGAAGGCGCATCAGGCGACTGGGTTACCATCGAACAAGTCTATATCACTCTGATGAGCCGGATTCCGCGCGCTCCGACCCTCAGCGACGTCGCGTCAATACTGGACGAGATGTCGCTTTTGCAGGAGGAAATTATCAACACCCTGGAAATGCAGCAAAATAACGAAAATACGAGCATCAATGATGCTCGTGGTGAGCGCCACATACAGAATTCAAAACCCGAATCCAATCATGAACTTGAACCAAGCCCTAGAAACGGGCAGGGCGCGACGGCGGTGGACGATAGTCGGCCGCCGCGGGAGCCACTCCGGAATTTTCCTCTTGGAATGGTGCTGCGGGCTTGCCCCGAGATCGCGATGTATGGGCCGGGCGGTTCGATTGGGAGTTGGCGCGAAATGATGGGCGCAGCGGTGGTCGTGAGGTCGATGTTGGGCATCAGCCCGTCGGCCTATCAAGAGGCGTGCGAGGTGATGGGGCCGGAAAATGCGGCCGCCGCGGTGGCCTGCATCCTAGAGCGGACAGGGCATATCAACTCGCCGGGGGGCTATCTTCGTGACCTCACGCGCAAGGCGGAGCGGGGCGAATTTTCGTTGGGGCCGGTCCTCATGGCGCTGCGAAGAGCTCACGGACAAGGAGAGAGAGCAGTGGGCTAGGGCTGCCTCAGCGAGACAAAACCCTGACAGCTGTCAGGGTTTTGGTTCACGTGGATTTGTCGCCCGCTCCTATCGATATGAGTAAGGATTCAACGAAGGCTGCCGGCCATAGAGAGCCGGTTCGACCGAATGTTTTGCCGGGATTACGATTCACTTTTCACCACCCAGCAATGGTCGGGTGGTGCATCGCCGAAGGAGACGGCGGGCGAGAGAACTGGCTCTCGCCCGCCGTCTATCGCGAAACGCATCGACTAAACGTGAAGCGCCAGCCTTTGACGCATCCGTTGCCCCATGTAAGCGGCACGTCCGGGAGGTTTTGAGAGTAGCGAATCTGTGCGCCGACCATCCGAGGAAGCCGTGCGATCACACGTGTGTTCGAAGCCCCGACGACGGTATTCTCGCGATCGCAAGTACATTTCCACCCATTCGAAACTCCTCGATCCGCACTTTTTATTTGGCATTTCGTACCGAATTAGCCTGAAAAGAAAACCAGGACCGCGCGGTTGATCGCTCTGCAGCCGACTTGCACATATTGCGGAGGGCTTGAGGCTTCGACGTCGCGAGATCACTGCCCGCCCATAGCTATGTTCAATGCCGCACAGAGACCACCAGGACTCGACGTGTTTTGAATGTCACGAAGGCACGCGCGCAATTGATCAGTTCATAGCTATGTTTAGCAGGTTCAACCCGAGTGATCCGACGGATGAAAGGCGACGTGAATTGGTCAAACACGTCAAATCTTTTTCCGGCAGATATCCTGAATTAGCAGCTAAGATGCCTAAACCGGGCAGGGACCGTCCTTCATGAGGGACTGAAGCGCTTTCCAGTTATAATGGATCGAGATCCTCGAATTGACCGCATATTTGCCGCGTTCGCATCGAGACTATCTTTGGTACTGCACGGAAATCATCGCGGTGAACCTGCTCCTCCAACGGCGCATATCGGGACCAACTGGATGACAAATTCGATCTCGACTCTAATGCCACACTAGATCAATTCCTGGCCCAACTCGGTGGTATTAGAAGCCTAGGCCAAGGCAGATGGCATGTTGCTGAGCAATTCCGATATTGGTGCGCTGGAGCCAAGGATGATCCGACCGCTTTCATTTGCTTCGTCGCGTTTCGAGAATCGTTCGGCTTTACAGGCGTTGGCCGCCAGCGAGCGACGTAGGATCGGAACGACAGATGATGCCGATGAGAGCGAATTCTTCGACTTGTCCCCGTTGTCAGTAGAGGAATGGTCATGACGGAATATCGCCATCTGCAGCCGATGTATCAAAAGTATGCTGACATGGGGATCGAAGAACGGGTCGCCTGGATCCGGGCGGATCGTTGGTTGGAAACGGCCGATGCAAGGGCAGCTTTGGCACGGCTTGGGGATTTGCTCTCCTATCCGCCGCGAGATCGAATGCCATGTCTGCTTCTCTACGGCGACACCGGGATGGGAAAGACCAAGGTCATCCGAAAGTTCCTTCGCGATCACCAGCCCACTTTCGATCGCGGAACCGGGGTGACGACCATGCCGGTCGTGGCGATGCAGATGCCAGCCGAACCTGTTGAGCGCGACGTCTGTGGTGAGCTTCTCAATTCGATGAGCGCACCTGGTCCGGGAGGAGATGCAACTTTTCGCCTGAAGACCACTTGCCGCTTGATGCGCAAGATGGGGGTGCGGATGCTGATCATCGATGAGATCCATGCCATGTTGACCGGCACCTATCGGCAGCAACGGATCTTCCTCAACGTTATCCGCTTTCTGGCAAATGACCTGAAAGTTCCGCTGATTTGCGCCGGCACGGATCTGGCCCGCCAAGCGTTGTTGACGGATCCGCAGCTTGCGGAGCGGTTCGAGGCCTTTCAAAGCCGTCTGGACTGGGGCGGAGGCAATCACATTGGACAGTTTCGACGGTGACACCCTCGTGCTGCCGCTGGTTGCCATGGCGCGGCGATCGGAACGCCGCCTACAGCGGCAGGCAAGCTGATGAGACAGGTGCGGCTGCTGGCCGTCGCACCTCGTCCTTTTGACGACGAACTCCTCAGTTGTTGGCACTGGCGGGTCGCAAACCATTATTCCACCTCGCCCCAGCAAGTTGAAAGCTGGATATCCGGGTCGCGTGGCGGTCAGAACCAAAATTTCTTCAGCTGCGACTTCCATCCTGATCGAGACCGAACTCGGCTTTGGGCACTCGCCTGCCGCATCCGTAAACCCGATCTGGACCGACTGTCACTGCAAAGCGCCGGGCGGCCCAAGAGCTCTTTCGTGAGTGATCCCATGAACAGAGGCGTCTGTCCGGTGTGCTTTGATGGGGATGCCGAAGAGGGGAGGGACCATTATTGCCGGCGATCGTGGGCATGCGTCGAAGCAGTGCTCTGTCCTCGGCACGGAATAGGCCTCGAGATTTACTGCGCTGGGTGTTTTCGCAGCGGTCTGTTTCAGTTTCGGCAGACACCCGCCGGCGTTGCCAGGCTGTTTTGCCGTCATTGCGATACGGTTGTCTCGGCACGCCGGTTCCAGCGTCGCCGCCAGGCAGACTTGGTGCACGTCGCGCCTCTGATCGGCGAGGCCATCGGCAAAGGCGGATTGGAACTTGATCGTATCGCTACGGCAAGCCGCTTCCTGTGGCTGCCGACCCGGGAAGGGATGCCCTAACATCACCTCGTTAGGTCTACCGCTGCCCTATGGCCAGCGACCGTCGGTCACTGAAGATTTGACGCCAATGGCAAACCTTTCACTGGCATGGCGAGCGGTGACGATTGCGGCGATCGCGGAACTGTTCTTTGGGCTTACCTCCAAAATCACCCCACTTCCGCCTTCCGCTGGAAAGGCCTTTCGGCAATTCGAGCTCGGGCCCACCGTCCAAGACCCCCACGCCCCTTTACCAGCGCAGGTGACTTCAGCCTTGAAACTCCGTCCTGAATCCGAACCGGAGGCTCGGGCTGGAAATCTCTGCCGCAGAAATCAGCCAGGGCGAGAAACCGCGCAATCGGCAAGTTGATGCTCCGTGCCCTCAATGACGGATGAGACCAAACCGATGCGCCTCATCCAGCAGGTGACGAACGGATGATGGCTGCCATTTGCGTCCGCCGCGCGCCGGTCGCGCTCCCATCTGATCAAGCTGGCTGGCAATGTCGCGCAGTGATAGGCCGGGATCGGCAATGGCAATAGCTGCGACGAGCTTCATGAGGTGATCTTCTGGCGCGCGGCGCGGAGAGCGGACTAATAGCTCAGGCTCGGCCAGCTTCTCGCGGACCATGCGATGCACGGCGCGGCGTAGCCTTTCCACCGTCCAGTCATGGCCTCTGCGATTGAGGACCCGCACGACATTGTCCCAGCTATGCTTTGGGCGAAGTTGCCGAACAGTCGGGAGCCAGGTCTGGGCAGAGGAGATCAGCTCGCCGAGATAGAGTTTCCCCCGGGCCTTCGAGACCGCCTTGATGGCTTCCGGTCGCCTCTCCCGAAGGCCTGGATTGCCTGGAAGCTTGCCGCGGGCTTTTGCCGCCTTGATGCCGGCCTTGGTTCGCTCAGCGATTAGCGCTCGCTCGAGCTGCGCGACGGCACCAAGGACCTGGAGTGAAAACATCCCTTGTGGCGTGGACGTATCTATCGGATCGCGGATCGACCGAAAGTGTACGCCGCGCGCCTCGAGGTCTTCGATTACGGATAAGAGATGGCTGACCGATCGGGCGAGGCGGTCTAACCGGACGACGACCAGCACGTCGCCGGCGGTGAGGTCGCCGAGCAGTCTTGTCAGAACCGGCCGTACCCGCGATGCGCCTGAGCCGTGCTCCTGAAATATCCTCTCACAGCCGGCGGCACGCAGCTCGTCCATCTGTGCGTCATGTACCTGATCGTCGGTCGAAACCCGGGCGTAACCAATGAGGCGCTTAGGAGCGGGCGGCGGATCGGCGGATTGTCGTTTTGCCATCGGTTCTTTTATGGTGCTTTGTACAAATAAGGAATGCGTGAGAAAATGACCAGTTGCAAGCGCGTTTTATGAGGAAAATGCAGCCCCGTCAGACTCGAAAAGCCGCATGGAACGAGCATACGGTCATAACCAATACGAAACGCGCTCCGGTGGCTGTTTGCAGCCGAAATGCCTGAAAATAAGGAGATCGGAGAAGGGGAGGGGCATGAAAGCCCGTCTGAGAGTAAAGGCGGTGGAGAAATTTGTGCTCATCGGCAGGGGAGGGTAGCTTTGTATGGGCCGCAGAACAGAGACGTTTCCGCCGAACCTCGCCGAAATCTGCTCAAAAGGCCGGAAAACCAGGCGTTTCCGGTTATCCAGGACGGCTGACACACTGATTTGCAGGGCGAAACCAATCTACCATCGATAAGCGCTGGTTATCGATGGTTAGCGCATCAACTAACAATCATACCATGTAAGGAACCGCAATATTCATATAGAGTTCCTATAAGAAATGATTTAACATGATTTCAATGGCTTACGATCTCGGAAAATTGCCCATTTTAAATTCGGTCGGGCCTGCTTTTAACGCCGGCATCGCGCTTGCGCGTTTGGACGAGCGCGTCGCTCGCTCGCCCGTCGGCGCTGGTTTCCTCGAACGCACGCAGTATGCCGATGCGTGTGCCTCGCTGTGGATCGACGGCGAACTCGTCCATCTCGAAGACCTCGTCCTCCACGACCATGTCAGAGATATCCGCACACCCACCCACGAGCTGACCATCGCCCGCGACGTCCTGCGCACCCGTCGGCGAATTGCTGGCCAGTTGCCTGGCTGGGCCCTGTCGGCCGACGGACTTCGCGCACTGCGAAAAACCTCGGAGATCACGGCTGCTGACACGGACGAGGCGACGACCGCCGATGCCATCCGGCGCGCGGTCGCGAACGATCCGGACGGCGAGGGGGAAGACGCCGACGACTTCGAACATCTCCCCGGTATCGATTATGCCGCCATCGATGCGGTTCTCGCCCGATCGGAAGCGGCAATCGAGAATGCGACACGGCCCGGCCGGAGTGGTACCCAAGAGAAAGATCCGATGATCTACGATCTCGACTGGGACGAGGATGCCCGGCTCGACGAATGGCGTGCGGTCTTGCGCCAAGTCGAATATCTACCGGCGGTGCTGCAGGCGATTGTTGCCCTGGATGCCTGGAACGAGCTTTCCGTCCTCCAGCATGCACCCTGGCTCGGCCGGCTGCTGGCCGCTTCGATCCTGCGCCAGGCCGGCATCACCACGGGTGCCCATCTCGCCGCCATCAATCTCGGCCTCAAAACCATTCCCGTCGACCGGCGCCGCCATCGCGATCGCGAAACCCGGCTGCTCGCCATCGCCCAAGGTCTGATCGCGGCCGCCGAGATCGGGCTGAAAGAGCACGACCGTCTGGCACTCGCCCGAACACTGATAGAGCGGAAACTTAAAGGACGGAGAACGTCGTCAAAGTTGCCTGAGCTGGTCGAGCTGGTGATGGCGCGCCCGCTCGTCTCGGCCGGGATGGTGGCCAAGACGCTGGACATGACGCCACAGGCGGCGCGGCGGATTGTTTTGGAGCTGGGCCTCAGGGAGATGACGGGGAGGGGGAGGTTTCGGGCGTGGGGCATTCTTTAGATGACTGAAGGCCTGGTGGCAGGCAGGCATTCAAGTTCCAAGCTAGCTTCATTTCGCCGCCGTCGACCCCTTGGGCGTTCCCCGTTATCCAATGGCTCGGCGCGAAGAGGGACGCGATGGCGTTGGCGATATCGGTCTTCGCCAGACTTCAATTGCTTCGCATCGGACGCCGCCTTTCCGCCTAGATTCTCTGTCGAACGAGACGAAGATGGACCTTTCGGAGGGGAAGAATAATTGGTCGGTATCGAGACTTTGACTTCCAACAGCTGAACCCGCCCCAACTCTCGCAGCGCAGTCCTGCGGCACCCTTAGCGAACGAGAAAACCGTTCGACTCCAGCAAAAATTGGAGAGAGTAGGGGCTGGGATCGTAAACCTGACGGGAAACCAGCGCGCCGTCCGGATGTGCCTGGATATGTTCACCATTCTCTACATCGAAATAATTGAGGGCAACCTCTTGCGGCCACGCAAAATCACGGTCGAACGGGATTTCTGCATAGGGATTGAAATAAACTTGCAGGCCGTCCAAGTGGGTCTCGCGATGCACTGATGAATGTTGGATAAGCCTGTCTGCGCCGCCGATCTGATTGCCGCCTTCCCACCGCAATGTTGTTAAATAGGTTAGGTTGGTGAACTGGAAACGATGTGTTCCGAGCTGCCAAAGCATTGACCCGGGCTCCACCTTGTCCTTATCCATCATCCTGTATCGTGTGGACCTTACGAGCCGTTCGATCTGGCTCTCAACCACAGCCTTCCCGAAAGTCCCGACCGTGGAAAAGAATACAGCGCTGATCTCCTTGAAGGAATCGTTTGTGAAGATACCCATCTCGACGGGTGAGCCCGATGGCGTGAGCAGAGAACCTATCTTGCCCTGCTTTCCACAATAGGGGCCGACGAGCTCGGGCGGTGCCATCCCAAACAGGGCCAGATTGATTAGTTCATTATTTTGGAGAAGCGAGATGTTGCTGTCGAACGGCGCGACTGCAATGACAAATGGTCGGCCGCGCACGTGGCTAAGTGACGAGTAGGGGTGCTTCTTGCCGTTGAATCCACGATAGAGGTTCAGCTTGTCTCTAATCTTGCCGACGAGCTTCAGGGCGCCGCGGACCTTAAAATCCTGCTCGCTGAAGGACTTCTGCTGAACGGTGGTCGGCGGTTGATCGGAAATGACAGCCTCGATGTTGAATTCGTAGTTTCCAGGTCCACGAACAACGAAGTCCGGCGCAGATTTCGAGTAGTCGACGTTGCATTCCAAATCAGACATGGCTCTGTTGAGATACAGCTCCCACATCGAGGAATTAAACGTCGATTGAAATTCCTTGATGAATTTTTGGCTCTCGCCCTTTCGATCCAGCAAGCCGGTCGCCCAGTTTTGGATAACAGGCAAGACCTTCCCATAGCCTGGATCGGAACGAATAAGGCGAAAGGCATCGTGGAGTTTCGTTTCCGGCAAACGAGGTTCGAATAAATCCAATATACAGTTCCGTACTTGAGCGGGGCTGAGCCGCCGGCCCGACGTCATGCCGCCGCGCGATGATGATTTAAAACAACTAGCGAGATTTTTTGTCTATGCGGTTCAGCTGGGCAAACGGTTTGAAATGGGCTTGCTATTATTGGCAATCCCGACAGCCTTAGGAAATCCTCCTCTAGTTGATTCGGTATTTCCGATGGTAGTACAGCCAAGAATTCGGCGCCTGAAAGTCTCAAATTTCCGTGGCCTCACCAATACTGAGTGGTGCCCCGTCGAGGGCATGAACATCCTCATTGGAGGCGGCGATTCCGGAAAGTCAACGCTTCTTCACGCTCTATCCCTATTGTTCAGCCCGACCAACGCCGTCCAACTGTTGGAGACGGACTACTATAACCGTCTGCTGGAACCAGGTTTCACGATCGAAGTGACGGTTTCCCTTCCTGAAGACATTGGCCTGGCCAACTTCCAACAGGCTCTGTGGCCATGGGAATGGGATGGCGAGAAGGCGGTGCTACCAGACAACGATCGAGAGGGCGCGCCGTTCGACCCAGTCTACATTTTTCAGGTGACTGGAACACCTGAGCTGGAGCTGGTCTGGCAGATCATCCAGCCTAACCTGGAGCCAGTAAGCCTTTCCGCCGGGCTCCGACGAAAGGTCGGCGTCGTGCGGCTGGCCAACGACGATCGAAACGATCGCGATTTACGTCTGGTAACCGGATCTGCACTCGATCGGTTGCTTTCGAAAGGAAACCTCAAATCTCGGATCAGCAAGGAAGTTTCAGCGGCAGATCTATCCAACGCGATGACAGAAAATGAGCAACAGGCGTTGAAGACGCTCGATAAGGCGATGGAAGCAGCGGGACTTCCAAATGGCCTCGATATCGGCCTTACAAGTAGTCAGGGCCTTTCAATCGGAGCCCTCGTCGGGTTGCTTGCGGAAAAGTCCGGCACAATGCTGCCGATGTCGAGTTGGGGCGCGGGTACGCGTCGGATGGCTGCGCTCGAAATTGCCAGGGCAACGGAAGCCTCGACGCGGTTCACGGTGATCGACGAGATCGAGCGCGGACTTGAGCCGTACCGGCTGCGTCAGCTTTTAGAGACGCTGTCGTCGGATGGACAACAATGTTTCGTCACCACGCACAGCCCTGTCGTCTTGGCCACCGCAAAAAAGGCTGCGCTCTGGTATATCGATGGTAATGGCCACGTTGGGCGCCTGCCACAGGACAAGATTGCACGGCAACAGACGCGCGATCCGGAGACATTTCTCGCGCGGGTCCCGATCGTTGCGGAGGGGGTCACGGAAGTCGGCTTCCTCCGGGTACTCCTCAAGCTCGTCTTCGATGGAAAGGACACGGTCCACGGGATCAGAGTGGTAGACGGGGGAGGAAACGACGCAATGCTCGGCGTCCTAGAGGCTCTCAAGGGAGCGGGTCTCAATGTTGCAGGCTTCTGCGACGACGAAGGCCGATTTGAGGGGCGTTGGACTAAGCTCAAGGCTGCCGCAGGTGCGAAGCTTTTTCAGTGGCAACGAGGATGTCTCGAGGAAAACATCATTGCGCACGTCCCGATCGCCGACTGTTCTCTCTTGCTTACGATAACGATAGTGTCAGCGGAGATCGGCTTCGGACGTTGGCCGACCGTCTTGATATTCACAGCAAAAGCGAAAGCGCGATATTTGATGCATGTGGGTCGTATGACAGCCTGCGGAAGTTGATCGTCCAGGCGGCAACCGGTGACAGGACCGGCGCGACCAATGAGCCAGCTGGCAAGGAATGGGCGAAGCACAGCCAGAAGTGGTTCAAGTCGCTTTCCGGCGGCAGTGAACTATGCGAGAAAATGATCAGCTTGGGGCTCTGGCACCGTTTTGAACCAGTCTTGTTGCCATTTCTCAACGCGATCCGGGCCGAAGTGGATGAGGTGGCTCTCAATCCTGGAGAGCTGAAGCTGTGACGGACGAGGACGTCGGATTTCTCCTTCGCAGTGATCTGGCCTTGGTTACGATCGAGGCCCCTGCCGGTTGCGGCAAGACTTTTCAGGGCGCCAACTATGCGCTCGACGCTGCCTCCTCGCTCGCGGCTGGCCGAGTTCTAATTCTCACGCACACTCATGCGGCGCGATCAGTGTTTGCAAACAGAACGCGCAGGCTGCTGGATCGAGTCGAGATCCGAACAATCGATAGCTTTCTCACTGAAATCGCGGCGATATATCACCGGACGCTAAATTTCCCGTTGGATGTAGGGTCCTGGGCACGTGAGAACTCGGCATATGATGTGGTCGCCGCCCGGTGCAAAGAGTTGCTCGAACGCTCGCGAAATGTCTCGCGCGCCGCGGCGCTCAGGTATCCGATAATTATTTGTGACGAACATCAGGATGCCAGCGTCGATCAACACGCCGCGATCATGGCAATCCACCGGGCTGGGTCCCGCGTCCGATTTCTCGGAGACTCGATGCAGATCATTTACGGTGGCGCGGGTGCCCGAACTTCAGCGGCAGTCAAGCGTTGGGAAGGCCTCAAAAGCGAAGGCGGGTGGGGGAGTTTGACTAATCCTCACCGTTGGCGCTCTGGCTCAATGGAGCTTGGCGAATGGGTGCTTGCAGCGCGAGAGGCACTTGCCTCCGGCAAAGCAATAGACCTCGCCGGGAAGCTACCAACCGGGCTGACGGTGCTGCATGCCGCAAATTCGGCGCGTCTCGCCCACAAGGCCATCACAATGGCTGCTGATGATCGTCGCCAGATATCGATGATGGCTCGGAAGTCTTCGCAGCTATTCGTGCTCACAGTCGGGAATGAGCGTGTCGATCATTTGAACGCGTTTTTCAATCGGTCCGTTCGGATTTGGGAAGGGCATGGGCGAGAGGCACTTTCCTCACTGGTGAAGTCAGTGGAGGATAGCTCGGGCACGCCATCCGGCATTGTCGAAGCCTTGCTCTCGTTTGTCGATGGGACCTGCACCGGCTTTACAGACTCGACGCATGGCCGGCGACTGCGGCAGGAAGTACTGGATGGATGCAGCAAACCATCGAGAGGATTGCCAGCCCATCTACAGGTTATTGGCCGGTTCATTTTGGATGAGCCGAACCATCGCGGTCTTAGCCGCAGCCTTACGCTGCTACGCGGTCACATCACATCCAAGACGCCAGGGTTCGCCAACGTCTCGATCGACCTAAAAAGTGAGTTCCAAGACGCCGTCAAGCTGGGAAGTTACGCTTCCGCCGGGGAGGGGCTGATCGAGATTACGAGGCGTAGAACTTTTTCCCATCCCCAACCCCCGGCGAAATGCATAAGCACGATTCACAAAGCCAAAGGGCTTGAATGCGACAACGCGCTTATCATGATGTGCGACAAGCAATCCTTTTCAAACACCGACTACAAAAGACGCCTGCTGTATGTCGGCTTGAGTAGAGCGATGGAGAACCTGACATTGGTGATTTGTCGCGACGAACCCAGTCCGCTCTTCACATTCTAAGTCCATCGGATCCGGTCGGCCTTTCTCACGGCTCGACGTTTCTCTTCAACGTCACGTCCAGCGAGTGGTAGCCAGGCCGATTGCGCAGCACACCGCTGTTGAATGCAATGGTAATTCGCAGAACCTGACTTACGGCGTTTGACTTGGCGACAAGTCATGGGTGCCTAACCTCAAACCAAACCTGCAATGGGTCGCGCATGTATTCAAGAGGTTCAAAGGGACGACAGCAGCGCATTGGACAAGATATAGTTTTCGTAATTCACTGGATCGCTGCAGAATTTCGGCTGTGCCTAACGACAATCAGTCATAATAGTCAAAGTCCACCGGCCTGCCGTCCCATGGGTGATAAAGATTGGCGCCATCCCAAAAGGACATGGTGCCATCCTTCCAGAATCGCTTCTTCACACGCCAGACCGTGTCTGCTCTGTGAAATCCAAGTGCGCTCGCATCTATAAGTGGTGCTTCGGTACCCCGCTGGCCGTATCCGTCATCGGTGAGGGTCTGCCCCGGTAGGCTCATCAGAAGAGCTGCGTGGCGGGTTTCCTTCAGGATGACCGCGAAGCTGTTGTGCGTCGAGTTATAGCCCCATGATGAGTGCAGGACTCGGCTATCCGTTTTCTGTTTCACGTCCAAGAGGAGTCGTTCGACTGCGCGACGCGACACGAGCGTTGACTTGTCGCGAATAATGCCGCTTTCAGCAGTCTGGCACCACGAAGCCACATGGTCTGAAGTCATGAGGTCGATGCGGCCAGACGTTCGAGCCGCAAATTCTCTCGCACTCGGCAAATACGACGACGTTGTCACCACCATCCCCTTAACGCCTTCAACGAACGCGGCTCCGGTAATCGCTTGCACCGTCTCGAGCCCTATCTTATTCCGTGGTGAATATTTCTTCGCTTGCACTAGCGTAAGGACGTCGCCTATCGGATCGCGCTGGAGGAGACGAATATCCACGCCTCCATCTCCTTGCCCCGGTCCGAGCTCGACGCCAAACCCCTGCGTTTGAAATATTCGAGCGAGCAGTATTTCGTAGTCCCGCCAGCCTAAGCGATGCAAATCGTCCGGGTGCGCGGCGAAATGGCGGTACAACTCCTCGTAAATGTCGGCGAAGTCTTCCTGAACAAGACTGCAAACCCATAACCAGCGGAAGTATTGAGCGTATGCTCGGGAACGTGGACCTTCTTGCGGGTAGTAGTATATGTTTCCGGCGCTGGCGATTTCATACCAAAACCCGTGACGGTCGAGTAATTCCGAGAATTCTGATTCCAGATCGCCGAAAAGTGCCCATTCAAAGTCAGAACTGTAATATTGAACGCATACAATTGGATCGGTCTCGGAGGGCTCGCCATCGACGTGCTCGCGATAGGACTTGAACCCGCAGTCGAACCATATGTCCTGCGCGGTCGCCCACGCCTGGACCGCCTCCTGAACAGCTTTCAGGTCAGCAATTAGTATGTCGTCGCTATAGTTCGGCGCGTCGTCCATTCCCGTATTCTCATTATAAAGCACATTCACTGGCAAGGATCGCCGGTTCCGATTTCATTGTGGCCTTTTGATTTAGCAAAACTGGTCTGGATGCTCCCCGGGGGCTGTGAACAGCGATCGCATAAGCGTCACATCGAGATGCACTTGCAAAAACCTGAATGCAACTCCAAAACAACCATTAGAGGATCATTCAATGCATCAAGCACTGGGTGCTCGGCACCGCAACTAGAGAAAAAGAGAGGATGAGCGGCGTGGATACCCAAAGCACAAACCAAGGCGTTCTCTTCGACGACCGATTTCTCGACAAATACGCTGGGCCGATTATCTCCGATCCGGCCGTCGCTATCGTCGAGCTTGTTGCGAATGCATGGGACGCTTACGCGACGAAGGTGGACATTGTTTGGCCCAAGTGCAGCCAGAGTATTCCGTTTTCCATCACTGATAACGGGAAAGGTATGACGCCGGCGCAGTTCGACCGTCGCTGGAAGACGCTTGATTATAATCGTCTTGCGGAAGAGGGGAATAAATCAATTCCTCCGGCGGATCTTTCCGGTGCCCCGGCGCGAACTCCCTATGGCCGAAACGGTAAGGGTCGGCACGCAGCCTTCAAATTCTCTGACCCCTATCGCGTCCGAACTTGGTGTGACGGCATCGAGACTGTCTACGAGGTGCGGCGAGGAACGACGCAACCGTTCGACGTGAAATTGATCCGCACCCGAGACGGCGTGATTGGTCACGGCACAGAAATCACCGCAACGGCTTCCGAGGGCGTCTCCATGGACGCGGACACTGCGCGCGAGATAATCGGCACGCGCTTTCTGGCTGATCCGAATTTTGTGGTATCCCTCGACGGCACGTTAGTGACATTCGACGACATACCGACCCATAGTATCCAGAAGGTCAATGTCGATGTCCCCGGGTATGGCGCAGTGCAGATCATCATGATCGACAGCCAGAAAGCGGATCGCACAACCAGACATCACGGCATCGCGTGGCGTGTCAACACGCGGCTGGTTGGCACTCCTGGCTGGATCGGCTTTGATCACGAGCGCATCCTTGATGGCCGTAGCAGCGAAGCGAAGCGCTTCCAGTTCATTATTTCAGCCGACATTCTAGAAGACGCAGTCCAGCCCGACTGGACCGCCTTTAAGCCGACCGATCAGGCTTGGCAGGCTACGCGGGATGCTGTTCACGCGCGGATCAAAGAGTACCTTTCAACCTTCTCAGCAGACCGACGACGCGAGGCGAAGGAAGCCGTCAAGGAAACCCTGGTTAAGACCGTGAGGCAGCTTCCTCCTGTCGGACGGGAACGCTGGAACCAGTTTGTTGATGAGGTCATCGACAACTGCCCGTCAATCTCAACGGAGGAAGTGAGCAAGGTCGCAGGGATACTGGCGAACCTCGAACTGAGCACCTCGAAATTTGGTCTGGTCGAAAAGCTTCACGAATTGGAGCCGGGCGATCTCGATGCTCTGTACAAGTTGCTCGACGACTGGACCCTCAGGCTCGCCAAGGATGCATTGGATGAAATCCAGACCAGACTTAAGCTGATCGAAGACCTGGACAACAAACTTCGCGACGAAACTATGGATGAGGTAGGGGACCTCCAGCCCCTGTTCGAACGGTCGTTGTGGGTCTTTGGCCCTGAATTCGAAAGCCTCGAGTTCACCAGCAACAGAGGCATGACCGAGGTCATCCGCAAGATTTTCGGGTCTAACAAGACGGGAAGTCGGCAGCGACCCGATTTCGTGATGCTGCCGGATGGAAGTGTTGGCCTCTACAGCCGTGATGCGCACGATCTTGGCCATGAGGTGGATGGTGTATCGCGCCTGGTCGTCGCCGAGATAAAGAGACCGGGCGTTGCCATCGGTTCCGAACAAAAGGATCAGGCGTGGCGCTACGTCAAGGAACTCAGAAGCAAGGGACTCCTGACAGACGCAGCGAAAGTAACCTGCTACGTCCTGGGCTCGCGGATCGACGCGGACGAAAGTGCTCCCCGCACGGAATGGGATAACCGGGTAACAATTATCCCCATGTCATACGATACGTTCGTCCGCAGGGCCGAGAAACGTATGCTGGGCCTTCGCGACAAGCTCAAGGCAGCACCGTTCTTGAGAGAGCACGATATTGAAAGGACTTTTCTAGAGACACCCGAGGACCCACAAGCTCCGCTGCTGATCGATCCAAAATTGAGATCGTCAACAGCAGTTT